>NZ_CP018225.1 GCF_001890385.1 Tardibacter chloracetimidivorans
GGTGGAAATTCTCGGCAAGGCTCGCTTCGGCCGATCCGGCATCATCCTCGAGCACCAGCACCTGAACCTCATGGTCCCCGGCAAGCCGACCTGAATCGATCAGCCGCTGGAGCGCCCGCAAGCGGCGGCCGCCCGCCTTGACGGTGAAATGTCCTGCCTTCTTGAGCGGCGTGACCACGAGATTCTGCAACAGGCCATGCGCGGCGATATTGTCGGCGAGGCTGTCGAGGTCGGCATCGCGATTGGATTTGCGGACATTGTCCTTCGAGAGCGAGAGGTTCTTGACCTTCACGGACTGGATCATCGGTTGTCTCCTATGATGATTGTCCAGCGGGGATGAGATCTTCCCGGCGCTGGAACTGAGTGAAGTCATTGAACACCCATCCGTTTTTGAGGGTGTCATAGATGATCGTCAGCAGCTTGCGGGCAGTGGCGATAATGGCCTTGCCGAAGCCGCGGCGCTCTCGGATGCGATTGTGATAGCCCTTGAGATAGGGCGAGTAGCGGATGGCACTGAGCGTGCATTGCACCAGCGTGGTCCGCGCGAGGCGGTTGCCTTGTTTCGTGATGCGGCCGCGATGATCGGTTTCGTTCGACTGTCTGACGCGCGGCACGATGCCGAAGTAGGCGGCGAGCTTGTCGGCGCTGGCAAAGTCATGGACGTTGCCGATGGCGGTGAGCAGCACTGCGGCCGAGCGCGGCCCCACGCCCTTGATGCTGGTCAGCCCTTCGTAGCCGTCAAAGGTCGCGGCAACGCCTTCGATCTCGCGGTCGAGATGGGCAAGGCTGGCGCTCAGCGACAGCGCCTGCTCGCGCAGCACCTCGATCTCGATTACTTCGCAGCGGGAGAAGAGGTCCAGGTCGATGGCGGCGAGCCCTCGCTTCGATCCGAGGCTTTCCTTTTTGAGCTTCAGCCCCTTGCGCACATGCAGCGCGTGGATCTTGTTGAGCAGCCGCGTGCGCTGCTTGACCAGAACGTCGCGCGTATGGGTGAGCGAGGCCAGCTCGCTCTGGTCCTGCGTCCTGGCCCGCGTCTCGGGCAGCATGTCCTTGGACAGGAACAGTGCAAGCGCCGCAGCGTCGTTGCGGTCGGTCTTCTTCACCGACTTCCTGATCACCTTGAACTGCGATGGATTGACCACCACCACCCGCCCGACGCAGGGCAGCACCTGATCGCGGAACCAGGCGCTGTTGCCGGTCGCCTCGATCGCCACCTCGTCGTCGGCGTCGAGGCTCAGGCAGAATCGCTCCATGTCGGCGGCCGACAACGTGAGCGTCTCGAAGCTCTGAGCCCCGTCCGGCTCGCGCCGGCACACCGTGATGCTGTTCTGATGAAGATCGACACCGATAAAGGACATGGCTATTCTCCGCTCGTTGGGTGAGGCGGAACCCTCAATGGGTGTGAACGGCCCGGCCAAACTCCTATCCGAGGTCACCGGATGCTTCCGGGCCTCAAGCTGGTCGTTCGGCGGCAGGCGGCGGGTAAGCTCCTTCACAGGGTCAAAAGCCCTAAAATGCCAATCCAGCCTGCAACCTATCCGCCTCACCCAATGCTCTAGCATCGGGCGCCAAGACCGCTCACCGCTCATTCATGCCAGCTCCTTCGAGGGTTGCGCCGACCTCGTCGGCCGGCTTGAGCCACTCAGGCCCACCCGGCCGAAGGCCCCCTCCCCTCTCTTCGGTCGCTTGGCGCGGCCGCGGGTCAGTCCGTGATCCTGGCGAGGATCTCGAGGGCGCGGCTCGGGGGAACGAACAGCCGCGTGCGGTGCTGGATGATCTCGGTGAAGCAGCCCGCCGCCTTGAGATGCGGCAGCGCCTCGGGCTTCCAGTCCAGCAATTCGAGGCGTTGATCGCCGGCGACCAAGGCGCGCTTCAGCCGCAGCGCTCCGATCGGCATGATCTCGCCCGAGGTGCGGACGTGCTCGACCCGCGCGCCGAGGTCGATCTCGACATGGGCCGCGATGCCGAATGCGCTGGCAATCCGCTCAACCAGCGGCGCTGGAATAAGACGCCCGAGAAGCGACTGGCCGTCATCGCTCGTCAGCCGCCAGACCTGGACATGATCGTCGGGCAGCTTGCCCCACACCGGAAGCAGCAGGCCAGTGACCAGATAGATGATCTGCGTGCGCGTCTGCGCCGCCATTGCGTCGCATTCGGCCTGCCAGGCTTCGTCGAAGCTCGCGCGGTCCACGTCGGTCCAATGGGTTTCGGCGAAGAGGTCCTGCCTGTGCCGTTCGGTGCGCGTCGGCCGCACCAGCTCACAGCGGCGCACGGTCCGCCCCTCTTCGTCCGTCAGCGAGAAGGTCGGCCGGCAAATGGCGGCCTTGCCGGAACGCGGGTTGATCAACCCGCGCGCTTCCGGGTCGGCCAGAAGCCAATGCGCTCGCTCCAGGGTCAGCGGCCGATATCGCTCCTCGGTTTCGATACGCAGGATCTCGGTTTCGGCGCCGCTCACGGGATCGCGCCGGATCACCGTCCGGTCGAGGATCGAAATACGGTCGGCCGCGATCGTTTCGACGCCAAGATCGAGGGTGCCGGCCTCGCGTGCCTTTTCCACCCGTGCTTCGATCAAGCCGAGATATTCGTCGAAGATCGCGTTCTGCAGGTCGATGCGCAGCGCCAGGATGCGGTTCAACCACCGCTGGATCGTGGGCAAGGTCTCGGTGAGCCCCCCGCCCTCCCCGGCCAGGTTCAAACCGGTGAGCGCCTGGAACTGATCGAAGTGGACCGATTGGAGTTTTGCCTGGAACAGCAGGCGAAACCACTGGTCGAGCGATTCCCGCGCGAAGTCGGACTCCAGATTGTCGCGGGGGTCGAAAAGTCCCTGCCCGCCGGTCTGGCGTTGGCCACGGGTCAGCGCGCCCAGGCTGTCGAGGCGCCGGGCGATGGTCGAGATGAACCGCCGTTCGCCACGGCAATCGGTGGAAACGGGCCGAAACAAGGGCGGGCAGGCTTGGTGGGTGCGGTGCGTGCGGCCCAGCCCCTGGATCGCCGCGTCCGCGCGCCAACCGGGCTCGAGGAGATAGTGAATGCGGCGGCTCTGATTGGGCGCGTCGAGGCTGGCGTGGTAACTCCGCCCCGTGCCGCCGGCGTCGGAGAAGATCAGGATGCGCTTTTCGCCGCGCATGAAGATGTCGGTCTCCGCGAGGTTCGTGCGCGCGCTGCGCCGTTCGATCCGCTGACGGCCGTCGGCATCGACGACGATCCGCCGGCTGCGGCCCGTCACCTCGGCCACAGCCTCCGTCCCGAAATGCCCGATTATGTGATCGAGCGCCGAGCCGACGACCGGCAGCGCACAGAGTTGCTCGAGGAGCTGGTCGCGCATGGCCATCGCTTCCCGGCACAGCACGGGCTGCCCGGCCTCGTCGATCATCGGTTCCGAGCGCACCGTGCCGCTATCGTCGGTATAGGTGCGCATCTGGCGCACGGGAAAGGCCGCGGTCAGATAATCGACCAGGAATTCGCGCGGGGACAGCTCGATATCGAGCCAGGCGCGCTCCTCGGGGGACAGGTCGGCAAGGGCACGATCGAGCATCGCTTCCGAGGTCGACACGAGCTGGACGACGGCGCAGTCGCCGCGCGCGAGATCGGCGGCGATCGCCGGGATCAGCGAGGGCAGCTTCATCGACAGCAGGATCTGGCCGAAGAAGCGTTGCTTGGTCGATTCGAAGATCGACAATGCCGCGGCCTTCGCGCCGCTATTATAGGTGGCACCGCTGAAGCCGTCGGTGACGCGCGTGGCGGCGAGCGCGGCCTGCAGATTGTTGTGAATGATCGCTTATCGCGAGGTCGCGATAATGTGAAGGAACGCGGCCTAAGCGCCGAATTCCTGTGTTGTTCGTGCGATGTTGCTGCGCATTATTTTGGTTGCGAACCTCGGCGGTCTCTGAACCAGCTGAGGATAAAAGCATGTTGAAATTGCACGACGAGTTGATCGCCGAACTCTCGAATTTGCTCACGACGCAGAATTACAACCCGGTGGTCGTAGCGAACCATCGCCTCTACGCCCGCGCGTTTCTCGATTATCTGGCCGAGTGCGACATGCAGGTAGAAACTGTGACGCCCGCGCAGGTCGATCAGTATTTTGCCTATGCAATTCGGGATTTCGAAGCCCAGTACGGCCGGCCTCCCTGTGCGCGCTGGCAGATGTTGCCCCGCACGTCGATCAACAAGCTGCTCCGGCTTGCCCAAGGCAAATGGCCGCCCGAGCCGGAGATGACCGAACCGGAAACCGCGTATCGGCAGGCGATCTGCTGCGAATACGAGGCATGGCTGCGCGACGAGCGCGGTCTGGCAAGCGCTACCATCGCGGCGCTTATGTGGGAGGCACGGAACTTCCTGCGATGGCGGTTCGAACGGGGCGGTGCTGCCAGCCTCGGCACGTTGAGCATCGTGGAGGTCGATCTCTACATGGACATGCGCGCGCCTGGATTACGGCGCAAATCATTGGCCGACGTCGCTGAGCGGCTCCGGTCGGTGGTGCGCTATCTGCATCGGACGGGACGTATCCCGACTGATCTCACGCCGCACATCATCGGCCCCATGCTCTACGCCTATGAAGACGTGCCCTCGACGTTGGACAAGAGCCAAATCGCCGCGGTGTTGGCGACGACGAAGAAGGACGGATCGCCGCGAGGAATGCGCGATTTTGCGGTACTTCAACTGCTTGCCACATATGGGTTGCGCGAAGGTGAGATCTGCCGCCTTCGGCTTGAAGACGTGAACTGGCGCGGAGAATCCCTGCGTATCCGTCACACCAAGACCAATGCGTACTCCTACATGCCGCTATTGGCGCCGGTTGGTGAGGCGCTGCTCGACTATCTGCGTCATGGGCGCCCCCAGGTCGAGGGGCGGGAAATCTTCATCCGATCCTGCGCGCCCTACATCGCAATGACAAACCTGTACGGCATGATCCGCGGGCGGTTAGCAGCCGCAGGCGTCGAGCCGCCGGGAAAGCGAGGAGCGCATGTCTTCCGCCACGCGCGAGCGGTCGAACTACTGCGGGCGTCGGTCCCGCAAAAGATCATCGGCGACGTGCTCGGGCATCGATCAATCGAATCCACCAATGCCTATCTCAAGCTGGCGACAGATGATCTCCGAGCCGTGGCGCTCGATGTACCCGGCTCGGAGATGCTGTCATGAGCGCCTGGCACGATCCCGATTGCACCGTTGTTGACGCCTTCTTGGAAAAATCGCAGTTCCGGCCGGGAAGCAGACCGACTTATCGCTGGTTCCTTCGCAGCTTCGAGGATGTAGCCCGACGTCATCCGGCGGTTGACCGGCAGATGCTCGACGTCTGGCTGAAGGAAATGGAAAAACGTTGGCGAATGCCGACGCTGCTCAACCAGGTCTGCATTGTCGATCGCTTCCTCGAACACCTCGTCGAAATCGGGCTGATCGCCGAGAATCCCGTTGCCGTGCTTCGTCGTCAGTACAACGCCAAACAAAACAAGCCGATCTGGCGGGCTCTCGCTTCCCCCAATCCCGACGAAGCCCTGGCCGCATTGCGACGGCCTGCGCCCTACGGCAGCGTGCTGGGGGACTTCATGCGCGAGCATGTCGCGTTGATGCGCAGCCGGGGCTATCAGTATGAGACCCAGGCTCACTGGCTATTGCGGTTCGATCGGTTCCTCCAGGCGAACCCCGAACTTGCCGGGGCATCGCTTGAGACAATGCTGGCGCGCTGGGCAACTGCCAAGCCGACCCGCAACCACGCGGCTGAATGTCAGAAGCTGGGGCGCATCCTGACCAAGGCGCGGTATCGCCTTGATCCCAGAATCCCGCCAAAACGCTTCAACGCCCGGTCGGAGCGGGAAGTGGCGCGCGAGCATCGACGGCCGCATATCTTCAGTCCGGCCGACGTCCGGCGGTTGCTCGATGTTGCCCGCTCGTATCCGTCGCCGGATGCTCCGCTGCGGCCTATGGCCCTCTACACGATGGTGGTTCTGGCCTATTGTGCCGGACTGCGCCGTAGTGAACTCGCCGGGCTTGATCTGGGTGACGTGGACCTTCAATCGGACACGATCACGATCCGGGAAACGAAGTTCTACAAGACCAGGATCTTGCCGCTAACCGGCAGCGTCATGGCCGAATTACGGGCCTATATCGATGCAAGGCGGCGCGCCGGCGCCCCGCAGGATCCGCGGTCCGGGCTCTTCTGGCATGACCACTTCAATGATCGCTATGCCCCGGTGGTGGTCTCAACGATGATCACCAACGTCATGCGTCGAGCCGGGTTCAAACCGCCCTTCGGGCGGACGGGGCCGCGTGTTCATGACCTGCGTCACTCAATGGTCGTGAACCGGATCCTCCAATGGTACCGATCCGGCATCAACCCGCAGGACAGGCTACGCTACCTCTCCACCTATATGGGCCACCGGGACATCAACTCCACGTTGGTCTACATCACCGTCACGCAGGATCTGTTGCAGGAAGCAAGCGAGCGGTTCCGCGCTGTCGGCGCCCCATGCCTCAACATGGAGGCGCTGTCATGAAAAAGAGCAATCCGTTCCCCGCGTTGTTGCGGGCGTTCTTCCAGGAATGGTTGGCCGAGCAACGCAGTGCTTCTGTCCATACGATCCGGTCCTACCGCGACACCTGGCGGTTGTTGCTTCGGTTTATCGCGGAGCGAAAAGGCGGCGGGGTCGCGCGGATCATGCTGGCCGACGTCTCGGCCGGCGAGGTGCGCGCGTTCCTCCACCATACCGAGCATGGGCGCAGGGGCACGATCGGTACACGCAACTGCCGGCTCGCCGCGATCCGCAGCTTCTTCAGCTTCGTGGCTGACAAGGATCCCGAATACATCGCGCAATGCGCCGAGGTCCTGACTGTCCCGCTCAAGCGGGAGCCCACTTCTGCGCCCTGCTACCTCGAGCCAGGGGAGGTTGAGGCAATCCTCGCACAGCCCGACCGGTCGACAATCGAAGGCGCGCGCGACCATGTGCTGCTCTCGTTCCTCTATAACAGTGGCGCGCGCATCCAGGAGGCGCTCGACCTCTGTGCTGAGGCGATCCGGTTCGAAGCGCCGACCTGCGTGCGTCTTTACGGCAAGGGGCGCAAGGAACGCATCTGTCCGCTCTGGCCGGAAACCGTGACGTTGCTCAAGAAGTTGTTGGAGCGACAGCCACGCGCAACAGGTGAGCGCATCTTCGTAAACCGATACGGTGAACCGCTGGGCGCCTCGGGAGTGCGGTTCAAGCTTGCCACTTATGTGGAGGAAGCGGCAAAATCCGTGTCGACGCTTCGGTCAAAACATGTGACCCCGCACAGCTTCCGGCACGCGACAGCCGTCCACCTCGTCGCTGCCGGGGTCGATATCACCGTCATCCGCAGTTGGCTGGGGCACGTCAGCCTCGACACGACCAACCACTACGCCCAGGCTAATCTGGAGACCAAGCGAAAGGCGCTGGAACAGGTGGGCGCGCCGGCGGCGAGCAACGTTCCTCCTTCGTGGAAGCGGGATGCAAGTCTGATGGAGTGGCTCGACACCCTGTGAAATAATGCGAAGGACGTGGCGGGGTGTTCCGCGGCTTTGCGGGCCTGCGCCGCGTTCCTTCACATTATCGCGACCTCGCGATAATCGATCTTATGCGCAGCTGCGCATAAGATCGACCAGGCATCGGCATAGGCATTGTAGACGGCGATCTGTTCTTCGCTGAGCCGATGCTCGAGGATGTCATATTCGACGCCGGCGAAGCTGAGCGCCCGCGCGGCATAGAGGCCCTGCGCTTTGAGGTCGCGGGCGATCAACTCCATCGCCGCGATGCCGCCTCGGCGCAGGGATTCCACGAAGGCCCGCCGGTCGGCGAAGGCCGTCTGCGGTCCCCACAATCCGAGGCGTGTCGCATAGGCAAGATTGTTGACATCCGAGGCGCCCGTCGCCGAGGCGTAGAGAATCCGGGCGCGCGGAGCGAGATTTTGCAGGCGGACGCCGGCAATGCCCTGCTCGGACCCTTTCGTGGCGCCGAACCGGCCCTCGCCGCCGGCCACCCCGGCCATTTCATGCGCCTCGTCGAAAACGATGACGCCGCTGAAATCCTCACCCATCCATTCGATCAGCTGGCGCAGCCGCGTGCCCCTGTCGCCGCGGTTGGAGCGCAGGGTGGCATAGGTCAGGAAGAGGATCCCATCGCCCAGCGCGATCGGGGTGCCGAGCTTCCACTGGTTGAGATGCTGGATGTCGAGCGGCAAGCCGCCAAGCGCCGACCAGTCCCGGCGAGCGTCTTCGACCAGCGTCTCGCTCTTGGATATCCAGAGGTGGCGGCGGTTGCCACGCAACCACTGGTCGAGGATGACGCCTGCCACCTGCCGCCCCTTGCCGGCGCCCGTGCCATCGCCAAGGAAAAAGCCGGTCCGATAGGCGTTACCGGCCTCTGCCGGCGACAGCGAAAGACCCTCCTCGCTGGATATGAACCGCCCGGGAAGATCGCGCTCGAACGCCGCGCCAGCGTAGATCAGCGTTTCGAGCTGCGCGTCCGAGAGCAGGCCGTCGTCCAGGATCCTGGCCGGCAGCACGGGTTCATAAGCGACCGGGGGTGCGGCAATCGATCCCATTGCCTGCGATTCGACCAGCGCGCTTGGGTGCTCACGAGCATCGGCAATCAGCAGACGGCTCGGCCGATAGGGCAGGTAAATCCCTTGCGGTTCGCCCGCGGGTGCGGGCGCGTCGAGACGGTGATAGGCGACCGCGCGGGTCGTGGGCAGGGTCACCGCCGCACGCGAGCAGACGGGGCGGGTCCGCCGCGTGAGGCCCCGGAACAATCCGCTGGGGCGGGAGATCGGCTGCGGCTGCGGCGCGCATGGGGTCGCCATCGCATCGATGGCCGCAAGCGCAGCGCCGAGCGTCGTGCAGGTCTGGCGCGGGACCGAGCCCCCTGCCCCGTCCTTTTCGAGGAGTATGAGCTGGACTGCCTGGCCGGTGCCGTGCTTGGCATAGGCATCGGGCGGCAGGTCGAGATGCAGCCGGGCATGCGCGCCCGCAGTGGCGTGCAGCCAATCCGCGTCCTCCGTCTCGATGCGGTCGGGGAGAATAACGGCGCAGCGCCCGCCTGGAGCAAGCCGCAACAGCGCGGAGCGCAAATGGCGAAGCGCGGCATGGCGATCGCGCGCGCGCCCCTGGCTTCGCGAGAAGGGCGGATTGAGGAGCACGACGCTCGGCACCAGTTGCGGATCGAGCATATCGTCGATCAGTTCGCCATCATGCGTGCTCAGCCTGCCTTCGGGAAAGGCGTGACGCAGCAAACGCGTGCGCCAGGCATCGATATCATTGAGAAGGAGGCGCGCGCCGGCGAGATGGGCGTGTACGGCCAGGAGGCCGGTCCCGGCCGAGGGCTCGAGCACGATATCGTGTGCCGTGATCGCGGCTGCCTTGGCGGCAAGGAAGCCGATCGGCGCCGGTGTCGAGAATTGCTGGAACGCGATCTGCGTTTCGCTACGCACGCTTTGCGTGGGAAGCGCCGCCGTCATAGCGATCAGCTGGGCGAGCCGCGCATTCGCATCTGCCGGGAGCGTCGCGTTCTTCAGATGGAGGACCTGCGCGAGTTCGAGCACATCGTAGGCGTCGCGCAATGACCACAGGCCATCGGCGCTCGAGCCACCGAAAGCGGAGGTCATTTCGGCAAGGAGGTCGTTACGTGCAACCGGACATCCTTCGGACAGCCGGTCGGCTATGCCTTGAGCAGCGGTACGGGCGGGATCATCGAGCGGCAGCGTGAGCGCGAGGGGGTGTGTGGCCATGGGGCATCTCCAGGTCTGACACCTGGCATCAGCGCCAGGTCATCAGCCGGAAGGCTCCCTCCCCTTTCAGGCCGCCTCGGCGGCCCGGCGGACACGCCAAGCATCATTCCAGTCCGCGTGCCGTTCCGGCAGCCGGAGCACCAGTTCGCGTCCATTGGCTGTGAGATGGGGGCGGGCTTTTTTGAGCATGGCGGCAGCGGCGGCACCGCGATCGCCATAGACGATGATACGCTTGACCCGTTCGGGGATGGCGACAAGCCCAAGGCGTTCGACCCCGCCCAGCGCCCAGGTGGGCGTTCCGAACCAGGCCATTGCTGAAAGGGCGTCCTCGATGCCTTCGGCAAGGCCAAGCTCCTCGCCGGCCGGCACCAGACGAATGGCCGCGTCGCCGAGAAGGCCAAGGGCAATCTTCGGCTTTGGCATGGGTTTGTGCAGGATGTCGGCGAGATCGAGGCAGGTCCGCTGGACGGCGACAACCCCCAGATCATTCTCGACCGCGGCGATCATCGCCGGAAAGAACCGGCGGCGCTCACCGGCCCCGACGATGGTGCGCGGGTTGTAGCGCAGGCAACGCGGATAGGGAGGCGGCAGACCGCGCGCCGCCAGATAATCGGCCGCTGGAGATCCGGCGATGGGCTGGCTCGCCTTCCATAGGCGAAGTGCAAGAGCGCGATGGTCCGCGGCCGCCTTCGGGCGCGGCATTGTGAGCGGCTCCGCATCGTGAAGTTTGCGCCGGCGCAAAGCAGCCAGAACATCGCGCGTGTCGCAGCCGGCAAAGCAGTGGAACAGGATCGCCCGCTCGCCCAGGCGTACCGACAGGCTGGGACCATGATCGTTATGTGCCGGGCACCGGCATTCGCCGCGCGTACCGCGCCAGATCCCACCCAGGGCTTCGACAATGGCTTTGGCGCGATGGGGAGCAGCTATGGGCATCGACTAATCCTCGGAAGTGGTGGAGCGCCGCTGCTGATTGCGCCCTCCCCTCCCCGATATTTCACCCCGGCATGCCTTTGGGTGCCAGGATCCCGAATTCCTCGACGATGCGATCGGTTGTGTAGTGCGTCGCGCCGTCGCGTTCATAGGAGTTGTCCTTGAGCCGTCCGGCTATGCGCACGAGATCCCCGACTTGAGCCCGGTCGGCGATATGTTTTCGCTGGCCTTCGCTGAAGACGCTCACGCGGTTCCAGTGGCTGTCTTCCTGCCATTCGTTATCGTCACCCTTGCGGCGATAATTCGCGCAGACCGACAGCAGGGTGACTTTCGGCCGCGCGTCGATTTCCCCGATCCGGCCGATGATCTCGAACTTGGCGAAGTTGATCATGCACCCTCCATGCGCAAGGTCATTTGGCCGGCAGCCTATCGTAGGCGGCTAACTTCGCGTATCCCTCCAGGCGGGGGGATTGAACGATTGCATCAGGCGCGACGCCGATCTCTTTCTCAAAATAAAAAGAATCAAAACGCCGCTGCTCGCAGCGGAAGCTTTTCCGATTCAAAAGGATTCAGATTCAGGAGGCCGAAAGCACAGCATTTCTGCGGGTTTGAGCAAGCTTATCCTGACCGGACGGGGGATTTTGCCTGCCCTTCCGGGGGCGCTTCCCTGACCGATCGGGGGATGCAACCTGACCTGCTGGGGCCTTCCTGACCGTATGGGGGACAGCTTCCTGCTGGAGTGATTCGCTCGCCATAGCGTTCGTCAGGGACTTTCTTCGGCGTCCGCGCTGCCGTTTGCGCGGGTCCGGGCGCTTGGAAACGCGACTCGCCGCACTTCCTCATGGTTTGCTGCTTCGGAGCGAAGTTCCATCCTGACCTCTTGGGGGCCGAATCCGGTGTCTATCCTGCCCTGACTTGACGCGTAAGGACAGGTCAGGCAGATTTTCTCCCACGCTGGACGAATCGGCGCAGACTTCATGGCATGGATGACGAGCAAGCCCTAGATCACGCTGTAACGCCCTCCCCCACCGGCGATGACGCTTCTCCGGGACGGGCGATGCGGGTGGCTGCCGCCCTGCAGGCAAAGGGCGGTGACGAGTTCGCCAAGCCCGGCAGCATCGTCGAGGTCAAGTTCGTCAAAGGCCAGTCGCTTAGCCTGACTGCTTCGCGTTTGCTTGCGCTGATGATTTTGACCGCGGGCGGTGATGCCTGGGAGGACCGCCCGCACAAGATGCGAAAGGCGGACATTCGCCGCGGCCACAAGGGCAATGAGCGCATCTCGGATATGCTTGAGGAATTGCACCGCACGCTTTTCGCGGTCGATGACAAGTCCTGGCGCGGCAAGAAGGCGACGCTGCGCTTTTCGCTTATCTCGTCGTCGCGCGAAGAAGCGGAAGACGAAGAGGGCGCGGACGCTGGGTGGATCGAGTGGGAGTTCACGCCCGAAGCCCGAAAGCTGATCCAGGAATCGGAGACCTATGCGGTCCTGAACCGCCAGGCGGTGCTCGGCTTCCGATCAACCTATGCGCTCAAGCTGTACGAGATCGGGGCGCTGAGGCTGCATAGGCGCCAGTCGCTCTGGAAGGGCGACATGACGGCGCTGCGTGCGCTGCTCGGCATCGCGCCGGACGTCTACAAGGATTTCGCGCAGCTGCGCCGCAAAGTTCTCGAAAAGGCGAAGGCCGAAATCGACCAGCTCGCCCATTTTCGCGTGGAGTGGCGGGAGATCCGCCAGGGCAGAACTGTCACCGAAATCGAATTCCGCTTTGAGCCCAAGGATGCTCCGGCCCAAATCGCGACCGTGGATGAGATCGGTCGGCACTCTGCGGGCAGAAAGGCGCGGCGCGAGGACGAGGTGGAGACCGTTGCCGTCGAGGCTGTCACACAGGCGGCGGTGGCGGCCTTGGTGTCAAAGGATAAGGCTGGGGCAGGGGAGGTCACCTTCCCGAACGGCACGATCCGCTTTGGCTCGGACACGCTCGCGGCCATCGGCCGTTCGGCTGGCGGCGGTTGGGACATCGATCTCATTGCCGATGCCTATCGCGCGCAGATGGGCGAAAGGCTGGCGAAGCTCAAGGGCGCCAAGCTGATCGCATCCTGGACCGGCTTCTGCGAGAGTTTCCTGGCACGACGCGGGCGCCCCTGAGCCGAAATTGCACCGGTGCAATTTCGGGGTGAACTGCCCCCAAGGAGTCAGGTTGCGAGGGGGCGCAAAAGGTCTGCGGCGCAGATTGGGCAAGTTTCGCCCTTCGGGCTGGGCCGACTTGCGAAAATCAGCCTTCGATTGACCTAAAAGTGCAAATTGAGCTATGCCCCCTCTAGTTTCGCAAGGGGGCCTCTCTTGGCTGCATCACTCGACATTGAGGGCACGCAGGACCTGCTGTCCGTCTCGACGCTCGCACAACGGACCAGCTCTGTCCTCGAGCGGCTCCGCGACTCCGCGCGGAGTGCCCGGGCGGACGAGCGGCGCGAGCCGACGTTCCCGATTGGCAAGGCCGCGGAACTGGTCGGCCGAACCGCGGCGGCCATTCGCGAGGCCGAGAAGGACGGCCGCTTGCCGCCGCCTCCGCGAACCGAGAATAATCGGCGTGTCGGCTATACCCTGGCGCAGCTCAACGACATGCGGGGACTGTTCGGCACCCGGCCCTGGCGGGCCGCAACCGATCCCTGCTGCGTTATCGCGGTGCAGAACTTCAAGGGCGGGGTGGGGAAATCGACTCTGTCGGTGCACTTGGCCCAATATCTCGCGATCAAGGGTTACCGGGTGGCTCTCATCGATTGCGACAGCCAGGCGTCTGCAACCACGCTATTCGGCTATGTGCCCGACCTCGACCTGACCGAGGAGGACACGCTCTATCCATTCCTGCGGCACGACGACATGGAGTCGCTCGACTATGCCCTGCGCAAGACCCATTTCGACGGCCTCGAGCTTGTCCCGGCCAATCTGCGGCTGTTCCAGTCGGAATATGAAATCGCTGCGCGCATGGCGCGGGGGCAGGGGAACTTGATCGACCGCATGGCGCAAGGCATCGCGAGCATTGCCGATCGGTTCGATGTGGTGGTTCTCGATCCGCCTCCGGCGCTCGGCGCGATCTCGCTTTCGGTGCTGCGCGCGGCCAATGCGCTGGTGGTGCCGGTTCCGCCGACGGTGATGGACTTCTCGTCGACTGCGGCCTTCCTCGCCATGCTCGACGAGACCATCGAGACGCTAGCCGATCGCGGCTTGGCGCCGTCGCTGCAGTTCCTGCGCTTTGTGGCGTCCAAGGTCGATGAGAACAAGTCGATGCAGAAGGAACTGTTGAACCTGATGCGGACCCTTTTCGGTCACGCGATCGTCCGTACGCCGCTCAAGGATTCGGCCGAAATCGACAATGCAACGGCGCGGCTGATGACCGTCTACGAGCTGGACGGTCCGGTCACCAGTTCGGCGGTGCGCAACCGCTGCCTTGCCTATCTTGACGGCGTGAACAGCGAAATTGAGGTCGACATTCGGTCGATGTGGCCGAGCCATTTGACGCGGCTTCGCAAGGAGGGACTCGCCTGATGCGAGCAAAATTGCACCGGTGCAATTCCGGGTAGAAGGGGTGGATGATGAGCAAGAAGAACGCCAACTTCGCGGCTGATCTGGTCGCCGGAATCGACCCGGTGGCGCCAGCCCCAGCGGCGCGGCGCCCTGGCATCGGTGCGAGCGTGCTGGCGGGCCGCGAAAGCCGGCTTGCCGAATTGGCGACGGGCAGTGTCGTCTCACGCACCCATGAACTCGTCGATCCGGCACGTTGCCGGATGTGGGTCGGGCACAACCGCGAATATGCGCTCCTCAACGAGGAGCGGTGCGCCGATCTCATCGAGAGCATCAAGGCGCAGGGCAAACAGGAAATGCCCGCCATCGTTCGCCGCGTGAAGGACGATCCTGCCTTCGATTTCGAGGTGATTTGCGGCGCGCGCCGGCATTGGACGATCAGTTGGCTGCGCGCCCACAACTATCCGGATTTCCGCTTTCTCGTCGATATCCGCAGCCTTACCGACGAGGAGGCGTTCCGTCTCGCCGACCTCGAGAATCGGGCGCGTGACGATCTCACCGATCTGGAGCGCGCGCGCGACTATCTGCGCGCGCTCGACGCCTATTATGAGGGGCGCCAGAAGGTGATGGCCGAGCGGATCAATGTCACGGAAAGCTGGCTCAGCCGCTATCTCGACCTTGCCCGGCTGCCGGCGGAACTGATGGCGGCCTTCGCCCTTCCGCAGGATCTCAGGATCAAGCATGTCACCGCGATCAAGCCTCTCTTGAAACCGGAGGATCGGCGGCAGCGTGTGTTCGCCGAGGCGGGACGTCTCGCTCAGATGCAGTCCGATCACGCAGCACCGATGCCGGTCCCCGACATCGTACGCGCGCTCGCTTTGGCTGCCGATCCCCCCAAGAGGTCAGGATCCCCCAAGAAGTCAGGAAAGCCGGAGACGATCGTGTCCGAAGGGGGGAAACCATTGCTGAAAGTGGAGGCGGTGGATCGTAAGGGTCTCAAACTTACCTTGCTCCCGCATGCCGGCGGTACGCGGGCTGAAGCGGAGAACGCGTTGAAAGCGCTCCTGGATCGGCATTGGGCCTGATTTTCTTCGGCGTGCTGAAACTGTGAACTCGGCCGTATTGTGATCTGCACAGGCCAATTGATTCATTGAAACGATATGGATTTGGGTGCATATAAGAGGCAAGGAGTGCACTCATGCTTGCCGCATTTTTGGACGATATTCGTGAAGGCGATATGATCGCGCCGCGCCGCATGGCGGAACGCCTGCGCCTACCGATGACGCGTCTATCGCGACTTGCGCACCTCAATCGCAACACCATGACCACACACCCCGGCAGCCCGGCTGTGCAGGCCAAGCTTGGGGAAATTGCCCGGATCATCGCGCGTGCCGCCGATCTGGCCGGGGATGAAGGCAAGGCGATAATCTGGTTCAAGCATCAACCGCTTCCTGGATTTGGCAAGACGCCCGAGGAATTGGTCGAGGATGGGCATGCCGACATCGTGATCGAGGATCTCGACCGCATGGCTGCCGGTGTCTATTCCTGACATGGTTCACCTTGGTTCACAGAATTGACCGTGCCCATGTTTCTTTCCCGCCGGTAGAGCGGTGCTATGACCTATGTGCTTGCGCCAATGTCACTTCCGCTCTGGCGGATGATCGGGATCCGCCATCAGTTTAGTCCGACGTCCGGGGAGGGCGCGCGACTATATGGCGGTCGCTGGAATCGAAAGGGCGTTCCGGCGCTTTACCTGGCTTCAGATGCGGTCACCGCGGTGGCGGAATATTATCAAGGACTGCCGAAACCCGGAACGCTTGTTCCTTATTATCTCGACGCCGCGGCTATCGCGGATCTCACTACCAGTACGGCGGCGCCTTGCGATACGCGGGTAGGGGAGGCCCTGGAGGCAAATTGGAAAGCCATGGCGTTTCTTGATCGCCAGACACCGTCGAGCTGGGCGCTGACGGACGAACTGATCGCGGCGGGTGCGCAAGGCGCGTTGGTGCCATCTGTCCAGAATCCGGGTGGGCGGAACCTGGTGCTGTGGCAATGGCATGAGAAGGATATGCAAGGGGAGGGAGCCGCGCTGACAGTCCTTGATCCTGACGATGCCTTGATGCCTCCGGACTAGACGAATCTAGCCACACACACGCGTTTGTCCGCTGCACTGTGTGTCGATATATTGGCGCACCACATAGAGATCGGCGACATTGCCCGAGGCCATCCGCTCGATCGCCGGACGTCCAGCGAACAGCGGCGCCTCATTGGGTTTGCGCACCCATTCGTCGGCCGTACGCGGCACAAGCATCTGCAGCCCCTTGTAGATCCCCATGACATAGGAAATGCGCTCGAGCGCGTCCCTGGAAATCGCCGCGACCGCGCCGCGCTTCCAGGTTTGAAAGGTCGAGCGGCTGTCGAGCCCGAGCAGCTTCATCTGTTCGGCTTCCTTGAGGCCCCAGGCGTCGGCGATGCGGAAGAATGTGCGCAGCGCCGGACCCGTCAGATCCTTGCGGCTAAGCGTGTCAGCATCGGCTGATTTGACCATCGGCGGTCTTGCCTTTCTCCGTCCAACTGTATCGCATTCGCCCAAAAAGCGAATTCCGATAACATCATCTCTCGCGCGCGGCTTGGTCAACCTGGGCCAGAACTGCGCGCCAGCAGTTGGTCGATATCGGTCATCGCCGCGTCGAATTCGGCAAGCGCCGCACGGGGGAGGGCAGTAGCTTGGTCCAGAGACGCCGGCTGCCAATCCCTTCGCGGTTCTTCGGCGACCAGCAGGACCTTCCCCTTGACCGTCTCCCGCCGTGCCATGCGCGCCGCCACAAGGGCGTTGCCGATCGCATAGGTGCCGCGCCGGCTGATCCCGAACGCCGCGGCCATCTGGTCGAGCCCGAGCGGCGCAAAACCAGCGAGCAGGATCCACACCTGCGGCGCCCGCGCGCTCGAGCGGAGGTGCCCCAGCTGCTCGCGCATCAGCGCCGCGCGCCGCCGCGCCTGCACGACCAGCTCACAAAGCCGCGTAACGCTGACATGTAGGCCTCGGGCAGCCAGCAGTGCGCGTTCGCCGGGCCACAGCTGCGGCTGAAGCGCCTCAGTCGTCACGGCGCCGGCGCAGGGGAGGGCGTGGACCCACGTCCCGCTCGCGCTCAGCAGCCGCCCCAGCGCCGCATCGACCGCCCAGAGCGGGGTACGTGGGGCGGCCTGCTCGACCGCGACCTCGCGCCCGCCGAACGAAAAGCTCCGCACCGCGCGCTCCAGCGGCGCGAACAGCGGATCGGCGCGCAGCAGCGCGTGGAGGCGCGCCAGACCCGCGAAGGGCAGGGGGGGCTCGTCATCCGCGCCGGCCCGTTTCGCCAGCGTGATCGCCCTGCCGATCGCCTCCTCCGCCAGCGCATCTTCGGCTTGCATCGGGCGGTCGGCCCCGAAGCGAGCGGCCAGAGCGATGGTCTGCGCGGCGTCGGCGAGCGGTTCCCACGGATGATGGCTGAGTTCGCCCAGCAGGGCGCGGACCACGGCATAGGCGGAGCAGGCGGTGAGGGGCGTCTCTTGGGGGCCGCGATCGAGCCCGGCGAACCAGGCGTTGAACCGGTGTTCGGCGTCAGCAAATCCCGCCTGCGCCAAGGCCGAGAGGAGCACCGCGCGCAGCAGCCCTACGCAGAACAGCCGTTTTTCGGTATCGGTGAGGCTGGCGAGGAGCCCGTCGAGCCGGCCGAGTGCCAGCGCGCATTCGCCTTGCGCGAGCGCCAGCTCTTCGGGTGAGGCGTCGGTGTCGGCGGCGAGGGGATGGAAGCGCTCCATGCCGAATGTGTAGTGAAAGCCAAAACACTGCACAACTGCTCGGATGGTTGGTGAATAAACATGCGATAATTGCAGTTATCACATAAGCGGAATTGCGCTCCATCTATAATGTGGGCTATGGCTCGGGCGAAGCAGCAGGGAGCGCGAGCGGGTGGGAACAACGGTATTTTGGTCCTGGCAGAGCGATCTCGACGGCCGCGTGACGCGCGAAGTGATCCGCTATGCGCTCGATGAGGCGATCGCGATCCTCGCGGCCGACCTCGAGGAGGCCGATCGGCCGGGCCTGACCTCGGACACGCAGGGGGTGGCCGGCTCGCCCGACATCGTCGCGACCATCTACCGCAAGATCGACGAGGCCGCGGTGTTCGTCGGCGACGTCACGCCGATCGCGGTGTCGGAGAGCGGCAAAGCCTGCGCGAACCCCAATGTCCTGCTCGAGATGGGCTATGCCAACCGGGCGCTCACCGAGCACCGCGTCATCCAGGTCTGGAACACGGCGTTCGACGGCGCCGTTCTCGACAAGCTGCCGTTCGACATGCGCGGACGCCGCGGACCGATCGGGTTCGATCTACCGCCGGGCACCGATACCGCCGAACTGCGCCGCGTGCGGGGCGATCTCGCCAAGCAGCTCGCGGCCGCGCTGAAGCTCTCGCTCGATCAGCTTCCCCCGCCGCCGCCCGAGGCCGTGCATTGGCAGCCGCATTTTTCGGGCGATGCCGATCTCTGGTTCGATCGCGCCGAGCCGCAACTGGTGACGAACACGGCGCATGGCACCAGCAAGCTGCGCTGGATGGACCGATTCCCCGGTTACGCCCGGCTCATTCCCTCGAAATGGACCCCCAAGGCCGGCGCCAAGCAAGCGATCGCCAATCACCCAGGGCATCCCGCGCTGCTCGCGCGCGCCAATTCGCTCAGCTATGGCATCAGCCGGGGCGGGGCGCTCGTCTATTGGCCGGGCACGGCCGAGGATGGCGTTTATCCTACCGTCGCGATCACCCAGTGGTTCGAGAAGACCGGCGAATTCTGGGGCGTGGGCGGCGGCTTCCTGTTCGAGCGGGACGGGCGGGTGCGTCTCGCCACCGGCTATTTCTTTCATCACTGGCTTGAATTTCTGAAGCGCAACACCAGGCTCGCGCTCGAGCATGGCGGCTCTTTGCCGATCCATGTCCGGCTCGGCGTCAACGGGCTCTCGGGTAGCTGGTGGCCACGTGGGCGATACGATTTCGGCGACGAAGGGTTCGCGGCGGTCGAGGAGAGCTATGAATATGTCGCGACCTTGACCTCGGTCGCGGCCGATTATCTGCAGCAGGTCGCGGTGGACGCGTTCAACGGCTTGGCCGGCGTCTATGGGGTCGAGCCGCACAGCTACGATCAGATCGTCGCGCTTTCGAAGTGATGGTGGGCGAGACCCTTCCCGCGCCCAGAGAAGGCCAGTCAGTCGCAGGAGCCGTCGATCTGGCATGGGAGGTGACCAAGCTTCAGTGTCAGTCGCCGATCACCGTCAACCTCGAACTCATCGCGGCTTATCAAGCGGCTTCGTCGCCGCATTCGATGCGTGCGCTCGCGAGCGACATCGCGGCTTTCGACCTCTGGTGCCGGCGAGTCGGCCGGGTAACCTTGCCGGCTTCGCCGGAGTCCGTGGCCGATTATCTCGACGCGCGGGCGGGGCAGGGGGCCAAACCGGCCTCGCTCAGCCGCTACAAGGCGTCCATTGCCAAGGTCCACCAGTTGCTCGAACTCAAGGATCCGACACAGGCGGAATTGGTCAAATTGCGGCTGCGGGCGATCAAGCGCGAAAAGGGCACCGCGCAGGCCCAGGCGCGGCCGCTGCGCTTTAAGGGGCCGGTGCGCGACGTGGAGCGCGACAAACCCCGCGGGATTAACGTGCGAGCGCTTCTGGAGGCCTGTGCGGACGATTTGCCGGGCCTGCGCGACCGCGCGTTGCTGTCGGTGGCCTACGACACCGGATTGCGGGCCTCGGAGCTGGTGGCGATCGCGGTCGAGCATATCCTCGAGGCTCTTGACCCTGAGGCCCGGCTTCTCTCGATACCGCGCAGCAAGGGCGATCAGGAAGGGGAGGGGGCGACCGCGTTCCTGTCGCCGCGCTCGGTGCGCGCGATTGCGGCCTGGACGCAATCCGCAGGTATATCCTCGGGGCCGCTGTTCCGCCGGGTGCAGGTGCGGCGCTACAAGGCCCGACCAGCGGCGAAGGGCCGGCGGATCGATAGCATTTCCGGACGTGAGACATGGGATCTACGCAAGACCATTTCTCGGTCGGCGGTGCCGGCGCGGGTGGAGTATGACCTTGGAGCCGCCGCGCTGCATCCCGGGTCGATTGGGCCAATTTATCGGTCGATGATCCAGAGGGCATTCGATAAGGGCTCTCTAATCGATCTGACGGCTGAGGACTTGGCGCGGCTGCTCAAGGGGATCAGCGCGCATTCGACGCGGGTGGGGCTCAACCAGGACCTGTTCGCAAGCGGCGAGGATCTCGCCGGGATCATGGACGCGCTGCGCTGGAAGAGCCCGCGCATGCCGCTCGCTTATAACCGCAACCTTGCGGCCGAGGCGGGCGCAGCCGGGCGTTTGCTCAATAAATTGGCCTGAGTGGTAAGCCGAATATCTGTCCAATCGCGAACTCGCCTAGGCGGGTCCGGGGCCTGAGACAGCTCTGGCTATCGCCAACGACATAGGGTAGGGGGGTATGCTATGGGACATTTGACCGACGGCAATGATGAGCTCTTGAAGCGGGTGCGTCGCATCGCGGGACAGGTTGCGGCGATCGAGAAAGCGCTGGCTGCAGGGACGGACTGTACGGCGACTCTGCATCTCGTCGCAGCGACGCGCGGCGCCATGAACGGTCTCATGGACGAGATCATCGAAGAGCATGTCCGCACCCATGTGGCGCACCCCGACCTCGCGGCCGAGGATCGTGCCGCAGGGGCGGAAGAATTGATCGCGGTCATCCGCCGCTACGCGAAATAAGGCTGAAATAATGACGACGTCCCGCGATATTGACGCCTTTGTGCACGACCATGTGTATCTAGGGGCCTCTCACGACGACAACGCTCGCAGGACGCTGTGGGTTGTTGTGCTGACCGCTGTGATGATGATCGGCGAAATATTCGCCGGGTACGTCACCGGATCGATGGCGCTGCTGGCCGATGGTTTCCATATGGCGACCCATGCTGGCGCGTTGAGTGTCGCGGCGATGGCTTATGCCTATGCCAAGCAACATGCGTCGAACCGGCGGTTCAGCTTCGGAACGGGCAAGGTCGGCGATCTGGCGGGCTTTGCCTCGGCGCTGGTGCTTGGCCTGATCGCCCTGGGAATCGGGATTGAATCGATCCTTCGGCTGTTCGAGCCCATAAAGGTTGCCTTCGGCGAGGCGACTCTGATTGCCGTCATCGGGCTTGGCGTGAACATCCTCAGCGCCTTCCTGCTGTCGGGCAGCCACCACCACCATCATGGGCATGACGATCGTGCCCACGACCATCATGCCCATGGCGGCGACAACAACCTCCGCTCGGCTTATGTGCATGTCCTGGCCGACGCTCTCACATCGGTATTGGCAATCGCGGCCCTTCTGGCAGGCCGCTACCTTGGCTGGGTGTGGATGGACCCCGTCATGGGGATCGTGGGAGCCGTCGTAATCGCCCGCTGGTCCTGGAGCCTGATGCGAGATACCGCCTCAGTCCTCCTCGACTCGACCGACAGCCATGTTGCCGAGGAAATACAGGATCTCGTTGAAGGGCCAGGCGATGTGCGCATTGCCGATCTTCATGTCTGGCGTGTCGGTCCCGAGGCCCATGCCGCCATCGTCGGAGTGGTCGGCAGTGCCGGGATCAATGCAGGCGTGATCCGCGACCGGCTCGTGCCCGTCCATGAGTTGAAGCACCTGACAATCGAATGCCACTGACGAGGTTGCTGTGAAGTCGCCGTGCATAGACCTGTGCCGTTTCGACGGCTCGACCGGATGGTGTCGGGCGTGCGCTTACAACCGCGAACAAGCGGCCGTAGACTTGCGGCAAAAAGGCGGTAGGTTTTCTCGTTCACAATACGTTACGCTTACGGTAACGTCGTCGCAGCACTGAAGGTGCGGAAGGAGCGGATGCAAGTCAGGCAGCGCCTTGGTGGATGGCACGCGAGGGTTGTGATTGCCCTGACGATCCTGTCTGCCCTGCTGTTGCCTTCGCTGTCTGAAGCGGGTTGCCTCCAGGCGGGGGCCGCCGGTCAATTGGCAACACCCGTCACCCAGGTCCAGCAGAACGTGGTGCGGTTAAAGGATGTTGGCGAACAGCCGCAAAACAAGCCTTCGAGCCCATCGCGGCATGCAATGCTTTGTCAACATGCCCATTGTGGACATTCGCAAGTCGCGCATACGGTCGCGAATAGCATCGAACCTGTAATTCAGACGGCACCACTGAATCCCGTTGCAACGTCTGAACGGCTCGTAAGCGACCTGCTCGCCGCGGGACCAGAGCGGCCACCACAAGCCTAAGCCGACCGAGGGACTGCTTCGTGCAGTCAAGGATCGTGCTTGTCGGGAGGCTGAGGTGTCGGTTCAGGCGCTCGATGCTCGCAAAGGCTGGGCATCCAGAAATCAATCGAGGACAGCGGCAGGCGAATTAGCGCCCGTTGGCGTGGGTCGAGATCGCGTATTCAGGCGCTTTGGGTCATCCTGTCCGCTCGCGCCACGCCTTGGCCAAGCGAGTTCTTTTCCAATGCTAGCTTGGTTCCCCAGCCTTTGCCGGAGGAGCGTCCCCTTGCCCCCTGAAAAGAGGGACGCCGCGTCATGGCTCCGGAACCACGCCGTGGGCGGGAGGCTCATGTCGATCCCTGCCTCCCCGCCCACGGCGGAAAATCGGGTGGACGGGCGCCCAGTGCTCGCCCTCCGCTTCGGAGCGATGTTTCCGGTGACGGATCTTGCACGGGTCCCGTCGCACCGCCGCGGACCGAATAGGCGGGCCGGCACTAGCATCGCTCCGAATGCACCGAACAGGCCCCAAGTTGCTCGTCTGCGGGCCGCGCCTGTTCCGACGGTCGCCAAAAAATCCGTTGGTCACCGTCCCGGCGCCTCCGGGGCTCGAGCCGTGCACCTTCTGGCGCGGGTGCGCGCATGACCGAGAGCAACGATCCTCGAGCCCTGTCCGGCAATCTAAGCCCCGCGACGAAGTTCACCCCGAGCAACGACAATGGTTCGCCTCGCGAAGCCGAGCAAGAAGCCGCGGGCGAACCTTCGAAGCCACGCCTGCGCGAAATTCTTGGTCCGGGACTGGTTACGGGCGCGTCCGACGATGATCCGAGCGGCATTGCGACCTACAGCCAGGCCGGGGCGCAGTTCGGGCTCGGTCTCGCGTGGTCGCTGCTTTTCACCTATCCGCTTATGTCGGCGGTGCAGATTATCAGCGCGCGGATCGGGCGGACCACCGGCCACGGCCTGGCCGGCAATCTTCGTCGATATTACCCCGGTCCGATTTTGCAGGTCACCGTCACCCTGCTTCTCGTCGCCAACGTGATCAACATCGGCGCAGATCTGGGCGCGATGGCCGACGCGACGCGGTTGCTGATCGGGGGCAATCAGTTCGCCCTTGTCCTGCTCTTTGGCGTCGCGTCGATCACGATGGAGGTATTTCTCAAATATAAGAGGTATGTCTCCGTGCTCAAGTGGCTCGCTGCCACGCTGCTCGCCTATTTGATTGCGGTTGTGCTTGCTGACGTCGCTTGGCGGACTGTCTTTGCGAGCATTGTGCGGCCGCATATCATCTGGCAATCCAGTTATCTAACCACGCTCGTCGCAATTTTCGGAACGACGATCAGTCCCTACCTGTTCTTCTGGCAGGCGAGCCAGGAGGCCGAGGACCTTCACGAGCGACCGCGGCAGGAGCCGCTCGTCCGAAACGGCGACGGGGGCCAGCAAGCGATCGAACGGATCGAGCTCGACACCATGATCGGGATGGGCTTCTCGAATCTCATTGCCTTGGCGATTTTAATCTCGATGGCTGCGGTGGCGGCGCGAAGCGGGCCCGTCGCGATTGAGTCATCGGCGCAAGCCGCCGAGGCGTTGCGACCGTCGCGGGGTCTTACGCATTCGCTTTGTTCGGAGCCGGCATCATCGGGACCGGCTTGCTCGCGGTGCCCGTTCTTGCGGGTTCGGCAGCTTATGCCGTGGGTGAGGCGCTGCACTGGCCGGTGGGACTCGGTCGCCGGCCGCTCGAAGCTCGTGCCTTTTACGGCACCATCGCTGTCGCGACTGCGGTTGGGATGTTGCTCAATCTCGCCTCGATAAAGCCAATCGAGGCGCTCTACTGGAGCGCGGTGCTGAATGGCGTCGTCGCGGTGCCCGTCATGATCGCAATGATGCTGGTCGCACGGAGGGAGGACGTCATGGGTCGGTGGGCGATTGGAGGAGGGCTCGCGCTCCTCGGCTGGGCGGCAACGCTGATTATGGGGCTTTGCGTCATCGGGATGCTGTACTTTTCCTTACAGCCCTTTCTCGTGGAGGCTTGAGCTGTGGTCGCTTTTCACATCGCATGGCGGGCGAACCGCAGGGCTCCGGCGTTCTGCGACGAGGACCGCCGACTCTTGCGAGTTTCGCGAAGGCGCCGGGTCCGGCGACGGCGCTTTGGACGGCGCACGTGGTTCCTATACGCGCTGTCGCTGCTTCCGCTGCCGCCTTCACTCTACCTGCTAGTGCCGGCAGCGCACCGCCAACGCCGCTTCTGTACCGCGACGGCCGGAGATGAGATCATGGCCGCGCTGTGCGTGGTGCTCGCCGTCTACCTGCTGGTCCACCTTGCCGTGTTCGCGGCTTCCATCGCCCGCGGACAAACACCCGCGACGGCGCGTCAGCTCCAAACGCTCGGGATAGCCATCGCAGTCGGCATCGCCGCGTATGTGTCGCTGGCGCTCCAGTTTTGGGAGGGGCTTTGCTTGTGAGAAAGCCATGGATCCGGATACGTTCGGCCGTCGAAGAGGAAGATCGGAACGACGAAAATACAGGTGCTAGTCCACAAAGGGCATCATTACGAAGATTCCCCCCCGACACAGGGGGTGTCAAATTTGGACTGCAGTTATTCTATTTGCTTCTGGCAAGCTGCTCAAGAACGCCCAACGACTCCGAGCGCAGCGCCCAATCGATGGCAAATCAAGCTGCGGAATCTAGTCCATCTGACGACAAAATTGTCACGAGTCGAACATTTACGTGCGACGACGAAAGCGTGATGATCATACAATTGCTTCGCAATGGTGAGATACGCCTCCACCGCCCGCCCTATTCTGATCCGATTCATCTGCGCGCATCTGGGCAAGGTAATGGTTTTGAAGGCGAGAGCGTCCGGTTAACCCTGCAAGGTCGGTTTGCTTCGTTTCGTGATGCCAATTCCACGCTTCGTTGCCGTTTGGAATAGCTCGGGCTGAATTGTTCAAATGGAGAGCATAATGCTAAAATCAATGATTATCGGCGCCATCGCGTCGCTTATCTTTGCTTACTTGATCCAAGACACTCAAGGATTGATACGTGATGTTGTCAATCCCATCGAAATCAAAGTCGTTGATGTCAGGTTGTTTTGGTCGTGGATAGTGTTCCTGTTGTGCGCGGGTTTATCCTATGTCATTCATAGATTAACAGACGCATAGCGGACGCCAAGGAACGCGCGTCTACGATCCGCCAGTGCGGACAGGCGAAGCCGGAAAAGTAAGCTGGATACCGTGCCGACGGTTCTGACGGTGGATTGAAACGCCGGCTTTTCATCCCGGTCCTTGTTTTTAGTCGAGATGCGGTGGCCTGGCTCGATCCCTCTCAGCTCGATACTCGATCCTGACACTCTTGATCTCAAGCGGGTCGGTCGTCGGCAGTTCAGCGCTGAACGATGCGGATCGGCTCCCCCGCGGTGACAATGTTCCCCATCTGGTGTCCGCAACGATCGGTGCGCGCCTGTCGTCGAACAGGCCTTCAACATGGAGATGACCCCAAACGGGTCCTCGAAAAAGCATCGGCCGCCGGACTCTTCCCATCACGAGGACGCCCTTGTTTGTCCGATAGGTACGGACGCCATAGATTTCGAGTGGCTTACTGGGGCTGACAATGATTGTGGTCTGGAGTGGTGGACCGGAGACACAACCGGCTAGAAGACCCAGGATGGTGATGACTGGCAGAGCATAAATGCCTCTGTTCATTGCAACTCCCCCTTCAATTTCGGTGCATCTTCATCCGGCTTTGCCGTCGGCTGCGGATTAGAGCGTTGGCGTCAGGCGCGTTTGCATGTGCGGGAGGGCTTTTTTGGCTCATCAAGTTTGATGTCCTTGCCATTGAGCGTGAGATTCATACCGTCGCCTACATAGGCGAGCCCTTGGGCTGGCGCCGTCAAGCGGAGTGACGGGCCAGTAGGCCCGCGCTTGACATTGATGGACGTTTCGTCCGCCAGAAAGTCGATATAGAGGACATCCCCACCCACGCATCTGTAGGTATGACTGGCCACGATGGCGGGCGGCATTTGGATAGAGGCTGTTGTGTTCGTAGCAGCGTTGCGTGCGTTGGTCTGATCCGGTTCAGAACATCCGGCGAGAAAGCCAACAAAGGGAACTGCCAAGAGAAGAGGGAACAGGCGGCGCGACGGAGGGATGCGGTGGAGCAAACCTTCATCCTTCAAGGAAAAAATCATAGTCCATCCTTCCATATATCTCGCTTCGAGCAGGATCGACCAACGTCTGAATTTCACCTCGTAGGGTGTCGCCGTGGGCGCGGGGGCGCGCGCCCACGGCGTGGTCCGCGCCGCAAGGGAAGATGGCACCGTCTGGCGGGTGCCTTTCTCCCGAAAATCGCTTGCGGGGGACCAAACTCGCGGACCCGTCAGGCATTCGGCCGAAATCCCTTCCTCGGACGTTTCTTGGGCGACGGAGGCCGAGCAGGCGTGAGGTGCCGCTGAAACAGCCGGTCGGTGATCTCGAGCATCTTGGCGAAATTTTTCCGCATATTCCTGTGCTTCAGCGCGGAGAGAAGGCCGGTGCAGCGAAAGCTGTGAACCAGCCGCGACCCAACGGGGACGGGTACAACGCAATAGCTCTCCTCGAACGTCATCAGTCCGCCAAATCCGAAGCGGAAGGTCATGCATCTTTGCGGCTCGAGCGCTGTGATGCGGGCGTCGACGGTCCAAAACCGCGGTTTGTTCGATCTCATCCTGAAGGAATATTCGACAAGCGCGCCTTGCTCGAGCTGCCCGGAAATCCGAACAAACGGGCTCCACCGCGGATAGTCGTCAAAGCGGGTGAGTGCCGCCCAAACCTTGGGCGGCGAGGCATGCAGGATTGTTTCATTTTCTTCTGCGAACATGCTTCTCTCCCGGGCCGCCGCTCGTGCGGCGGGTCAGCTTCTGATCAGTCGAACAGGTCCGAAAGAAAGCCGCGCCGGCGCTTATAACCATGGTGGCCCGAACGGTGGCGGTCGTCTTGGTGCCCCCATGGCTGGGAGCCCTCCCGACTTTCGTCCCGGGGCGGCTGCGGCATGGCGGTTTCGGAGCGCTCGATGATCTTGTCGAGCTCCCCGCGATCGAGCCACACCCCGCGGCATTGCGGGCAGAAGTCGATTTCGACGCCCTGCCGCTCGGAGATCGACAGCGTGACCTTGCAAACGGGGCAGAGCATGCCTTGTCCTGCATCTGCGGCTGAACTCATGATTGTCTCCTCTCGGTTGTCTGAAGATCTGAGCCTTCAACTTGGGCGAAATACATTGGCGGTCAGGTGTGCGTGGAACGCACCTCCGCGCACTCTTTACTTTCGGTCTGGATGGTCGCGTGCTCGATTTGAAAGGCCTGCGCGAGCATCTGTGCCACGCGGTTCCGTGTCGCCTCCGCTTGCGCGATGTCATCGACCACGACGTGAACAGAGCAGCTGACATTGCCGCTTGTGATCGACCAGACGTGAAGATCATGGGCACTTTGCACGCCCGGGACCGCGCCGATCGCCCTGCGCACCTCATCCAGGGACATGCCACGCGGCACGCCCTCCAGCAGGACGTTCGCCGTATCGCGCAGCAAAATCCAGGTCCGCGGGAGCACCCAAAGGCCGATGCCGACCGCGACGACCGGATCGATCCAGGTCATACCGGTGAAGCGAATGGCTATCGCCCCGGCGATGACCCCGATCGAGCCGAGCATGTCAGCCCAGACTTCGAGATATGCGCCTTTGAGATTGAGGCTCCGCTCCTTGCCGGACTGCAACAAGCGCATCGACACCAGATTGATGATCAGACCGGCTATCGCGACGGCGAGCATGCCCCCCGACTGCACGGGTTCGGGATCGCGGAAGCGGTTGATTGCTTCCACCAAAACATAAATCGCGACGGCAAAGAGCATGAGCGCGTTGAATGCGGCCGCCAAGATCTCGAAGCGTCTGTAGCCGAAGGTCCGTTGATCATCGGCCGGACGCGCTCCGATCCGGATCGCCATGAGAGCGATGGCCAGCGCTGCGACGTCGGTCAGCATGTGGCCGGCGTCCGAAAGAAGGGCGAGGCTGTTGAAGACAAATGAACCGATTACTTCCACGACGAGGAAAGTGCTGGTGAGAATGAGGGCGAACACCAGCATCCGGCTGTTCGCATCTTTGCCGTGATCATGCGCCGGCGGTGCCGCAATATTGGGCTTGCCGGTCACCGGATTATCCAGCTTGTCGGACATGGACGGTCTCCTTTTGCGGATCGGCGCTTTGCTCCGTCATTGGATCACCGCTCTGTCGGCAGCTCGGCGTCTGCAAGGGCATGCCGGAGGAGTCGAGCATGGCATCGCGGCGCAGCATTGGTCCGTTCGTGCGGCGAAAGGTTCGATCAATAAGCCTTAGACCCTGGCCCTCAGTTCCGAGGTCGGAACCTGTGCATTCCCTCAATCGCTCTTGAGGCCGAGCTAACGTGCATGAGGCAAAGGTCTTCATGGTCTGTCCGCGCTATCGGGAGCGCGCAGTTCCAGTGGTGCTGGACGCACGGCCGTGGGCGGCACACCGTCATCGACAGAATGACCGGGCGCCGCCGGAACAAATTCGATGCCGCTGTCGGGATCAATGTCGAGCGCTGGCGGGCCAGGCGTCGTCTTGCGGCTGAAGCCCGGTTCGAACAGCGTCCCTCCGAAAAGATTGAGATCGCGCGCTTCCGCCCGACCCATTGCCGCGAGCAGGGTGAAACCTGCGACATAGGCATCGCGCTCGGCGGTCACGAGTTGCACGCGGCTATTGAGAAGCTCCTGCTCCGCATTGAGCACGTCGAGAACATTGCGGGTACCGACTGTGTTCTCGGCACGGACGCCCTCCAGTGCGAGCTCATTCGCCGCGATCGCGGCCCTGGATGACTGGATCACGGCCTGCGTCGCCTGATAGCGCGAATAGGCGGCACGGGCTTCCGCGACGACACGGCGCTCGATGAATATGGTCTGCTCGAGCGCCTGGCTTTCAAGGGCGGTAGCGCGCCGCACTTGGGCCGCGGGCAGGCCCCCTTGATAAAGGGGGATGGTTGCCGAAAGCCCGATGGTTGCCGTCGTTTGCGCCTGTTGAAAGACGCGCCCAGGCAGTGTGCTGGTGAGCGAGCCCAGATAATTGTTGTAGCCGCCGCTTCCAACCGCCGAGAGCCTGGGCAGGCGCGATGCGCCCGCCACGCGGACATCGTAGCGCGCGGCCCTTGCGTCTGCCTTTGCGGCGAGAAGCTGGGGATTGTTCTCGACCGCGATCGCGACGGCCTGGGCAGGCGTTCCGGGCAACCCCGGCAAGGCCGGCGGCTGCTCGAGGTCGCGCGCGGGCAGGCCGACGAAGCGGAGATAATTCTCAAGGCTGGTATCCAGCTGTGCCAGTGCCGTCTCCAGCTGGCCTCGCGCCACTGCGAGACGCGCTTCGGATTGGGCAACATCGGTGCGGGTCAGATCCCCCACTTCGAAGCGGTCTTGTGAAGCCTGGAGGTTCGTCTCGAGGACAGCGACATTGCGGCGGTTGAGTTCGACGACCGCATCGTCGCGCATGACGTCCATGTAGACCGAGACAATGGCCGTGAAGACATCGGCTTCGGTGAAACGCAAGTTCGCCCGCCCGGCCTCCACGCGCGCGTCGGCGGCGCGGATCGAGTTCTTCACGCGGCCGCCTTGGTAGAGAGGAAATGTCAAATTCGCGTTGGCATTTGCAGACCGCAAAGGGGCGGAGAAGCTGTTGGCGGATCGCACAACGAATTCCTGATAATCTGCGGTGGCGCTCAGTGTCGGACGCCCGGCCGCCTTGGCGATGGGCACGCCTTCGTCGGTGGCACGCAGCCCAGCTCTTGCCGCCGTCAAGCTGGGGTTGGTGCGATAGGCATGGATCAGTGCTTGCCGCAGGGTTTCGCCGTGGGCGGCGCTGCTAGCGACCAGTGGCAGCGCCGCAATAAACCATTTCGAGAATCCGTTGCTCACTGAGAACCCCCGTTGTCGCGATAGGCCAGCAACCGAAGCGCATTAAAAACGACAAGCAGCGTCGAGCCTTCATGGGCCATGACCGCCGGTCCTATCCCGAGGCCCATGATCGTCGCCGGCACGAGCAAGGCGACGACGCCCAGGCTGACGACCAGATTTTGCCGGATGATCCAGCGGGTGCTGCGGCTGAGGCCGACCGCGAACGGCAGATGCGCGAGATCGTCGGCCATCAGCGCGACATCGGCGGTCTCGAGCGCGACGTCCGAACCAGCGGCCCCCATGGCGATGCCCACCGTCGCATTCGCGATGGCAGGTGCATCATTGACGCCATCCCCGACCATCGCGACCGGCGTTTGGGCGCGGAGCTTTTTGATTGCCTCGACCTTGTCCTCGGGCATCAAGTCGCCCCAGGCTTCCTCGATGCCGACTTCCGCAGCGACCGCAGTGGCTACACGCTGATTGTCGCCCGACATCATGATCATGCGCTGGATGCCCAGCGCCCTGAGGCGAGCGATTGCGTCCTTTGCGGCAGCGCGCGGCGTATCCATGAGCCCTATGGCGCCCAGGTCGCGATCACCGAGGCGCACGACCATTGTCGTACGACCCTGTTCGCGCAGGCGCTCGATTGTTTGCGCCGTCTCATCCGAGAGAGGCGCGAAGCCATCCCGACCGAACATTTCGGCCTTGCCGATGAGCACCGTCTCGCCGTTGACCCGGGCCTTTACGCCGCGGCCCGTCAGACTGGCCATATCCGTTGCTGCGGGGATCGGTTGCTCGTCGAGAAATTGCTCACCATCCCGCGCAATGGCTTCAGCGAGCGGATGATCGCTGAGCCGCTCGACGGCTACGGCAATCGCCATGAGTTCGTCGTCATCGACACCCGTCGCCGGCACGATGTCGGTGATGCGCGGCCGACCCGCGGTGAGCGTCCCGGTCTTGTCGAACGCCAAGGCATTCAGAGACCCGAGTGCCTCAAGCGGCCCGCCGCCCTTGATCAGTACGCCCCCGCGCGCCGCGCGCGCCACGCCCGACAAAACGGCGCTCGGCGTGGCGATGGCGAGCGCGCAGGGGCTAGCCGCTACGAGCACGGCCATCGCCCTATAAAAGCTGTCGCGGAACGGTTCGTCGATGACGACCCAGGCGAACAGCAACCCGACCACTAGAGCTAGGACGGAGGGCACGAACACCCGCTCAAAACGGTCGGTGAATCGCTGGGTTGGCGATTTTTGCGTCTCCGCTTCGCTCACCATTTTGACCACCTTGGCCAGCGTCGTATCGGCGGCAAGGCGAGTGACGGCGATTTCGATCGCTCCCGGACCGTTGATGGTGCCGGCGAATACGCGATGCTGAGCGGAAACCTTGTCAGGCTGGGCTGCCGCCTGGGCTCGGTCCGGCACCGGCTCCTTATCGACGGGGACGCTTTCGCCTGTCACGGGGGCTTGGTTGACGCTCGATCGCCCGACCACGACGAACCCGTCTGCTGCCAGCCGTTCATTGGGCTTTACGACTACGGTGTCGCCAATGACGAGTTCCTCGACGGGAACTTCGCTCAGACCGCCGTCGCCTCGCCGAACCATGGCAGTGCGCGGCGCCAATTCAGCCAAGGCCTCGATCGCGCGTTTGGCCCGGCCCATGGCGTAATGTTCGAGCGCATGCCCGAGGCTGAACAGGAACAGAAGAAGAGCGCCTTCGGCCCAGGCGCCCAAGGCACCCGCGCCCGCTGCCGCCACGAGCATCAGCGTGTCGATTTCGAAACGCTTTAGCCGTAGATTCTCGATCGCTTCGCGGAGAGTGAACCAGCCGCCGAAGACATAGGCGGCTAGAAAGCAGGCGAGCGGAATCCACGCAGGAGCCGTCGTCAGCTTCTCGATCGCAAATCCGGTCGCGAGCGCTCCGCCGCAAATCAGCGCGAAGATCAACTCGGTATTGGCACCGAAGATTCCACCATGGGTATGCTCATGTTCCCCTTCGGCGTGGTCGTGCTCGGCATGATCGTGAGCTTTCGTCGCGGCCGTCGCCGAAGCTGCACCGATTTCCGGCCGTGGGCGGACACTCATCTGGGCCAGCGCCTTGCGAATTTCCGCCTCCGTCAGTTCGGATCGGCTGAATTCGACACTGATGGCGCCAACTGCGCTCGCCTCGGCTTCGACGATCCCCGGCATTTTGCGAAGCCGATCGGCGACCGTGCGGGCCTTGCGGGCGTGGGTCAGTCCATCAACCGACCATTGGATATGCTGATATTTTTCGGTGAGCGCAGCGCCAGCGCCATTGGCGATTTCCCGTACCCGCTCGAGCGACAGGATGGTCGGATCATAGTGAATGCAGAGTTGTGCCGGCGTATCGTCGTGGCTCGCCACGACGTGCGCTTCCTGGACGCCCGTGCGGCCTTGCAATTCAATTGTCAGCCTGCCTATGCAGCGGTCAGCCTCATCTTTGATTTCCGGCAGCAGAAGCGGAATATCGAGGCGCACTTGGTCTTTCATTGCTGCTGTCCTCTTCCCATCAACCCGCGCATGAGTGAGCGCGCAGCTACGGAGGCTGGTCTTCGCCGATGGTGAGGTGCGGGCGCGACGAACGCCCGCACCTCAAGACGCCGACGCTGGCGGAACCAAAGATGGCGGGGTCGGCCTTCGCTGAACGAATCCTCCGCATGGACGGACGGCGGAAAGCTCATCGAGGACGGGCATTTCGCTGCGCGTAGCGCGATATCACCGTACCCCGTCGAAGATGGCGCTCGAGCGAGTCGCCAGTCCTGACGAGCTGACGTCGCAAGAATGGACTTGTGACAATCCCTGGCCACGAGCCGATGCCCGAACAGCATAGTCGATGCGTAAGCCGGGTGCCTTCGGGCGACTTCTTCAAATGAAACCCTTCCTCGATCTGGAGCAGCCCTTTGATGCCCACGCGCCAGGCGAAGTGGCAGGGCCGTTCGAGGCAAACGATCCTTCCGTCGGCCGAAATAACAGGGTCGGTCCAGCCCGGTCGCCAGTAGGTACAGAGGAGTTTTTTCGGATCGGCGGGGTCGCTCTCGAGCCCGACAGTCGGATGCCAGTCGCGATAGCGATCGACGTCGACTAGTACCCGCCACACCCGCGCCAGAGGCGCAGACAATGATATCGAGTTCGCTACCGTAAACATAGCTCGTCATCCCACGAGAGCCGGAAGCCGCCCGTGTTGCGCTGGTGGCCACATCGGACACGCGAAGGTAGTGCCGCCTGCCGTGCGCGATGCTTGAAGGATCGCGCGATTCACGTGGGGATCCGATGCGGGTCATGGATTTGTACCCGGCAGTCCCTGCTTGGCCTTCCCGCCAAGAATTTCCACAGGTTCCAGTGTCATCAGTCCGATGTCGGGAATATCGTCGAGTGCCACGGCAAAGCTTCTCAACTTGGCGTCGTCATCGACGATCTCGATAAGGAGCGCCCGGTCGTTTTCGAAAACATGGCGCCGGTGCATGTGCGCCGAGCGGCCGAACCCCAACCGCGCCTCCAGAACCGTGACGCCAGCCAGGCCCGCATCCCTTGCCCGGGATGCAATAACTTCAAATACCCTGCGATCACCCAGATAGGCGCCTTCGTCAGTGTAGATTCGCAACAGCTTGATTGCTTCAGTCATGATCTTCTCCTTCACGCCGGCTCGGGTGCGTTCGGCTCGACTTGTTCTTCGCGCTTGCGGCGCTTGCCTTCGGTTGCACCGAGCACCACCTTTGCGATCGCCGGCAAAACGAGGAGGGTCAGGATCGTCGCCGCGATCAGGCCGCCAATCACTGTGGTCGCCAGCGGCTTCTGGACTTCAGCGCCGGTCCCCGTGGCGATCGCCATTGGTATGAAGCCGATTGCCGGGACGAAGCCGGTCATGATGACCGCGCGCATTTTCTCGGCCATGCCTTCCCGGATTGCCTCAATCAGAGGTAGCCCATGTTCCTGGCGTTCACGAATGGCCGTCATCACAACGAGGCCGTTCAGAACCGAAACACCGGCCAGCACGATAAGCCCAACCGCTGCCGAGACGGAGAAGTTGATCCCGGTTAAGATGAGGGTGAAAATCCCCCCGGCGAGTCCCAGCGGTACGGTCAGGAAGACCGCTGTCGCGCGGCCTGCCGATCCAAGGGCCATGAAAAGCAGGACGAAGATGGCGACAAAAGCCAGCGGAACCACAATCGACAATCGGGCGGTGGCCGCTTGCAAATTCTCGAACTGTCCGCCCCATTCGAGATAGTAGCCAGCCGGCAGCTTCACCTGCGCGATCTTCGCCTGCGCTTCCTGGACGAACGAGCCTGCATCGCGCCCTTCCAGGTTCAACTGGACAACAACGCGGCGCTTGCCGTTCTCGCGTCTTATCTCGTTAAGTCCTTCGGTGAACCGTATCTGGGCCACTTGTGCGAGCGGGACCTGTCGGCGCATTGCGCCCGGTTCTTCGGGCAAGAGGACCGGCAGCGAGCGGATGTCGTCAAGGTTGACGCGGGTTGCATCCGGCACGCGTACCGTGATGTCGAAGCGCCGATCGCCTTCGTAGAGCAGTCCCGATTCTCGCCCGCCCAGTGCCGCAGCGACCGTGTCGGCGACTTCCTGTACGGTCAGCCCGTAACGCGCGATCATCGCGCGATCGAGTTTCACGTCGAGCACCGGCGCACCGCCGACCTGGTCCGCCTTCACGCTGCTCGCTCCGGGGATCGCTTGCAGCACCCGCACCATCTCGTTGGCGGTCTGCGACATCTTGTCGAGATCGTCGCCGTAGAGCTTGATCGCAACGTCGCCGCGTACGCCTGAGATCAGCTCGTTGAAGCGCAGCTCGATGGGCTGGCTGACCTCGTAGAGCTGGCCAAGCTGGCCGCGAGCGGCCTTTTCGACGCGCTCAATCACATCGGCTTTGGTCGCGACGCCTGCCGGCCATTGGTCCTGCGGCTTCAGGATCACGAAGGCATCGGAAACGTTCGGCGGCATCGGGTCGGTGGCGACCTCGGCGGTACCGGTCTTGGAAAACATGAGCTCCACTTCCGGAAGCTTTTTGACCGCTTCCTCGACCTTGCGCTGCATCGCCAGGGATTGTTCGAGGCTCACCGAGGGCACGCGCGTCGAGGCGAGCGCCAGGTTCTTTTCATCGAGTTGGGGAATGAACTCTGAGCCGAGAAGGCCAAACGCCGGTATTGCCGCCAAAAAGAAGGCGAGACCGCCTAGAATGAACGGCCACGGCCGAGCGAGCGCCTTGTCGAGCAGCGGCAGATAACGATCCTTGCTCTTGCGGATCAGCCACACCTCCTTCTCGGCAACACGTCCGCGAATGAGCAGCGCCACCAGTGCGGGCACCAGCGTGATCGAGAGGATGAACGCGGAGACAAGCGCCAGCATGATGGTGATCGCCATGGGCGAGAAGGTCTTGCCCTCGACACCCGTGAACATCAGAAGCGGTGCGAAGGAGAGGAGGATGATCACCTGGCCGAACACGGTCGGTTTGATCATCTCCTGCGAAGCACGCATCGTTTCTTCGAGCCGCTCCCGAAGCGTCAGCAGCCGTCCTTCGTGTTCCTGACGATGCGCCAGTCGCGCCAGGCAGTTCTCGATGATGATCACGGCGCCATCGACGATCAGACCAAAGTCCAATGCGCCAAGGCTCATCAGATTGCCCGGCACGCGAAACGCGTTCATCCCCATCGCCATCATGAGGAATGAAAAGGGGATGACGAGGGTGGCGATGATGGCCGCGCGCCAGTTGCCGAGCAGCAGAAACAGCGACGCCGCGACCAGCAGCGCACCCTCAGTGAGGTTGCGTTCAACCGTCCCCACCGTCGCATTGACCAGCTTGGCCCGGTCGAGAACGATCTTGACTTCAATGCCCGGCGGCAGCGTTTTCGAAACCTGATCGAGCTTGGCGGAAACATCCTGGGCCACGATACGGCTGTTCTCGTTGATGAGCATGAGGACGGTACCAATCACCGCCTCCTCGCCGTTCATGCTGCCCGCGCCCGTGCGCAGATCACCGCCAATCCTGACGTTGGCGATCTGGCCGACAGTGATCGCAACGCCGCCGCGCGTTGCCGCAACGGCGTTCCGAATCTCGTCGACGGAACGCGCGCGGGCATCGACGCGGACGAGGTAGGCTTCGCCGCCACGGTTATAAAAATTGGCGCCAACAGCGAGGTTGGCTTTTTCCAGCGCCTCGCCGAGCTCGCTGTAGGAAATTCCGAAATTGGTCAGCTTGGTCGGATCGGGTTCGACGACGAAGTTTTTCGCGTAGCCACCGATCGAGTCGACACCCGCCACGCCCGGCACCGCCTTCAATTGCGGGCTGATGATCCAGTCCTGCACGGTTCGCAGATAGCCGGCCTTCTGAACCTCGTCGGTCAACCGGTCCCCCTCAGAAGTGAGATAACTTCCGTCGGGTTGCCAGCCGGGCTGTCCGGCAATCTTCTTCGCGCCCTTGCCGTCCGGATTGGTATAGCCGACAGTATACATGACGATCTCGCCGAGACCGGTTGTCACCGGCCCGATCTGCGGTTGGACGCCGTCAGGCAGGTTCTCGGTCGCCTGCCTCAGCCGTTCGCCAACCTGCTGGCGCGCAAAATAAAGATCGGTGGATTCCGAGAATATGGCGGTAACCTGGCTGAACCCATTGCGCGAGAGGGACCGCGTCGTTTCAAGCCCCGGAATGCCGGCGAGGGAAATTTCGACCGGGTAGGTGACGAGCTTCTCGATTTCGACCGGCGACAGACGAGGATCGACGGTGTTGATCTGCACCTGGTTGCTGGTGATGTCCGGCACCGCGTCAATCGGCAGCTTGGTCAGCTGCCAAATGCCGAGGCCGGCGACCGCGAGGAAGATGAACAGGACCGCCCAGCGTGCGCGGACGGCGAGCGCAATGAGACTTGCAATCACGGTTTATTCCTCCTCGCCCGCGCCCTTGCCGAGCTCGGCCTTGAGCAGGAATGCATTTTGAGTTGCGATCATCTGGCCTGGCTTCAGGCCTGAGAGGACCTCGACGCGGCCGGCACTGCGTCGTCCGATCGTCACCTTTTGCGCGCGGAAGCCCTGATTGGTCCGCACGAAGACAACATCTCGTCCTTCAAGGGATTGCAGCGCGTCCTCCGAGATGACGATCGCATCCGACACTTCACCGCGGCTCGGCAGGAGGCGAACGCGCACGGCAAGCCCAGGCTGCAGACTTCCCGTAACATCAAGCACAGCCGTGGCGGAACGCGTCTCACCGCCAAGACCAGGCGTAACGGCACGCACACGAGCGTCTATCGTTCGGCCGTCGGGTAGCTCGATGATGGCCCGGTCGCCGGGAGCAAGCCGCTGGGCGTCAATTGGCCCGACGGCAGCTTCGATTTGCACTTTCGAGGGGTCGGCGATGCGAAACAACTCGGTCTCCGGTTGCACGAAAGCGCCAAGGCTGACGCTTTCCGCCGTCACCCGCCCGGAGATCGGGCTGGCCACTATCGCGCCGCTGCCATCGCGCGTGACGTTCGCAGCACCGGCCGCAACCTGAGCTCTTCGGGCTTCGGCCGCAGCGGCCGCGGCCTCTGCCTGCGCCTGCTCATAGTCGGCGCGGGCGGTTACCTTCTGCTCATAGAGATGGCGCTCCCGCGCGAGCGTGCGCTGGGCCAGAACCGAGCGCGCGTCGGCCGCCGTCCGGTCCGCGGCGATCTGGGCGGCATCTCGACTCTGCACTATGGCCAGCGTCTCTCCCGCGCGTACAGGATCGCCCAGCCGTTTGAGCACTTGCGTGACCGCGCCGCCGGCACGGGCAGTCACGATCGCTTCACCGGCCGGCGTCGCGGCAACTGTGCCCTGCGCAAGGATTTCGGAGCCAAGGCCGCCCGGCTGCACCGCTTCTACACCGATGGCAGCTTTGCGGATCGCCTCTGCAGTCATCGCGAGGCTATCGGTGGGGGTTTCCGTCGTCTCTTCGGCCTTTCCAGCACTTGGCGCTTCCGCAGCAGGATCCGCGGTGCAGCGCGCGACTGAGAAGCCACCGACTGCGGCGAGCAGAACGGCACCAGCCACCCCGCCGAGGAGGCGTTTATCTTGTGTGATCATTCAACATCTCCGAATATCGAGTGGGCTGGCTGCGGGAGGGCGCGCGTCCCGGCGAGCCGCGAGGCAGAGGCTAAGAAAAGCGGAGTGGTGCCGCCTGTCGGATCCGGCACGGCGGGCAGGGCGCGTGTCTGGTCAGGTTCGACGTAAGCGTCCTGAGCCCGCAGGCGTGCATGAAAAACAGCCGGTCCAAGCGGCAGGTGGTCGCCGTTCCTTGAGAGAAGCTGGTTCATTGTTCCAAGTCCACTTCGCTCGCCGCCGCTGCCTGGCGCGCCAGCGTGGCTTGAGCTTCCGCCCGCGCGCGTCGCGCCGCGATGAGTTCGGCCTGTGTCGAGGCATAGGCCTGCTGAGCATCGAGCAGTTCGATCAGCGAGGATTTGCCGGCCCGGTATGATAGCTGCGCAAGACGCAGCGCCTCGCGCGCCTGGCCGATGCCGCTGCCTTCAAGGGCCGTGACGCGTGCCTCGGCGGCGGCCAAGGCCGCACGCGCGTTGGCGATTTCCGCCTGGGTGTTGGCGAGAACACTGTTGCGCCGCGCTTCAGCCGATTGAATTTCGGACCGCGCGGCTGCGATGTTGCCTTGGTTCCGATCAAAGACCGGCAGCGGCACCGAAAGGCTGGCAATCAGTGCCCGGTCACCTGTTTCGCGCAATTGGCGCACCCCCACACCAATGGACGGGTCAAGACGACCCTCCGCGCGGGCTTGGCGCAGTTGCGCATCAGCAATGACCCGTTCGGCTTCGGCAAGACGCACGTCGAGCGTCGCCATCGCATCGACATTCCTGGGCGGCGCCAGCAGGTCGCTACCGCTAAGCTCAGCCGGCGGGGTGTCCACGCCAAAGAGCGCTGCGAGCGAGCGGCGGGCATTCACTTCATCGGCTTCGGCCGCGCGGAGCGCCGCCGTCGCCTGTGCAAGGGCCGCGTCGGCGCGCAGCCCCCGCAGAGGGGGCTCCTTCCCCGATTCCACAAGTTCGCGCGCGATGCGAGACAACTCGCGCGCGCGCTCTTCATTTTCCCGCGCAAGCGCCAGGTTGTCGCGCACGGCTATGCCGAATGCGAAGAGAGAGCGGACCTGCTGGCCGAGCTCGGCACGAGCGATCGCGAAGCGGTATTCCTGTGCGGCAAGTTGGGCTTCGGCAAGCGTCATCCGCGCCTTGCGCCTGCCGCCGATGTCGAGCCTCTGATTGACCGAGGCCGTCGTTTCGGTGCCGTTGAAACCCGAATAGGGGCCCGTGCCGGCGAAATTCTCGACTTCGACGTTAAGGATGGGATTGTACCTAAACCGTGCCTGGCGCAGGCGCCCGCGCGCCGCTTCGACATCGGCGCGGGCCGCCACGAGAGCTGGAGAGCGGGCTTCGGCTTCCTCAAGCGCCTGAGGGAGTGTCAGGACCGGGGGTAAGGGGCCGGTTCGGACCTCGGGCGGCACCGATTGTGCCATGGGACCGGCGATAGGCCGATTGTCCGCCTGAGCCGAAGCGGGCGTGACCGATATAGCCACGAGCGCCGCAGCCATGGCGGGCGCAAACATAGGATGCATGTATGAAGAACTCCTGACAAACCGAAGGCGCGCGCCTGGGCACAGCCAGGCGAAGCTTCAGCTGTCAGGCAATCGGAGGTCGGAAAGTGTCGGAACGGGTCGGGGGAGCGAGACCTGCACGATTCCGCAGCAGCACGACTCGGACGGGAGCTATGCGCTCGATCTCGGGCGCGGACGCAACCGGAATTCCCACATGATGGCCGTGACAGCCATGAAATTTCACCGACATCTTTGAGGGATCGGATTGGCTCTTGTCGCTCTTCTTCGAGTAGCTCCCGCAAGCGTCCATGGACGCCAATACACGCGTGCCCGACCCCGGCTCAGCGGCATGGGCCATAGCTCCCGCCGTCACGCCGAAGGCGAGCAACAGGCTGAGAACTATGGAGAGCCACCCTTTCATCGGTTGACCATCTAGCCTCTCTCAAGTTGAAAAGGAAGAGGTAAATTCCAAACCAGAGTGAATTCGCGTGGCGGGCATCGACGGCTCGCCTCGATGTTATGTTGTTACATCCTATGGGCCCAACTTGCGTCGATGTTTATCTTCATTCAATTGCATTTATCCGGCGGCTTCTAAGAGGAAGACCCAAAAACGTAAAATATGGACCGTGCCTATCCGCTTAAGGCATACACCCACTAGATATGGTATGGTGGGTCCATTGGCCTGAGTAGAGTTCGGCAAAGGTCGGCGCCTCGATATCACTGGCGATCCCGAGGAGGGATCGGAAGGCGTTGAACGGGTAGAAGCGGCGATTGAAGCGGAAAGTGAACTCGTTGAGGTAGGCTTGCAGATGCTTGGTGCTGACGCCGTGGTGGATGCCGTTGAGCCACGCTTTGAGGTTTGAGAACACCAGATGGACGATGGGCAGGAACTCTTCGGACACCTCCGGGTCGCCACACTGGGCGATGGCGTGATGGTCGTAACCGCCGCCCTGCAACCCGCTATAGCCGCTCCAATCATCGGTGATGACCAGCGTTCCCGGCTCGACCGCGCTCTGTACAAAGCCACCAAGGGCACCGGCACTGCGGTCTGCACCGATGGCCAATCGAACCCTTCCGGCATAGCGTCCGTTCCGGCGGCGGTCCTGGCCAGTGCCAGGCTCCCGGTGACGAACTTCGACGGCGGCGACCACCAGCGTTTTGTGGTGGGTTCCCCGGCCTTCGCCGCGCGTTCGCCCGCCGATCCAGGTCTCATCGACCTCGACATGCTGACCGCTCTGCCCGCCGATCCGATCCTGATCGGGGCGCACCATCGCGGCGCGCAGTTTATGGAGCAGGCCAAAGGCCGTCTCGTACCGGGTCAGGCCAAGCTGGCGCTGCAACTGGACGGCAGATATGCCGGTCGTCTGACTCGCAACCAGGTAAGCGGCCCAGAACCACACGCTGAGCGGGATGTGGCTTCGTTCCATGGCCGTGCCGACCATCAGGCCGGTCTGACGGCGACACGAGCGGCACATCAGGATGACAGGCCGAGTGGTGAAACGAAACGGATCGCCGACGACGCCACAGCGTGGGCACGCAAATCCATCAGGCCAGCGAGCTTTTTCAAGCCAGGACGCGCAAGCGCCATCATCCGGGAAAAGCCGCTGGAACTCGGGGAGGGATTTCGGGAACGGCAGCTTGTCGCGGTCAAGAACGTCCACAATCCCCACCCTTTACAACCGCTTTGGGTGGCACCAAGCCGCAGGAAAAGTCAGGCGCGCGCCACAAGGCAGCCACTAGATGTAGTGGGTGTATGCGTCAAGCGGATAGGCACGATATGGACAATGAAGTATTGGCTGGCTATTCACGTGTTTAGATGGAGAAATGTACCTACCGAGGTGCGGATTCTCGTATGATACTTTTCTTGAGTGGCCAGGTTCGCCTGCGATCGCCTGAACTGGAGCCAGCCGCTCGGCCCAAGCGTCGTCATAGTTCCCGGCGCTCGGGCCTAGCCGCTGTCGGCGGAGCGAAAACGACGGGGAGATTGCTGATTGCATCGTCGCGCGCCGCGACAGAACGCGACCGGGCTGTTGGCAGCGCTCGCCACCCGGTCTAATTCGTACCAATGACATCGCGACGCCGTTCGCTCCGTACTTGCAGCCCGCGAACGCGGACGGCGAACGGGAGCCAAAGTCGAGACTCGGGGTTCTTGTATACATCAGGTCCGGACGCCGTTGTCTTTGGCGGACGAGGAACTCGTGATTGTGCAACTACCGACACAATTGCATCGACACATCTGGGGGAAATCGATCATAAGCTTGCCGATCTTGCCGCCCTCCGCCGAGAGAGCGCCGCGCTGGACGCTCTTTGCGACGGCGGTACAGGCGGTCAGTGCCGAATACTGGAGGCGGTTGCTCCGATGCAAGAAGGCGGTCGCCCAATAGCCGCGCGCGGCAGGCTCGATTCCCCAACCGCCATCTTGGGGCGATTGGCATGAAGGCTCTGATTGCCTTCGATCTTGACGGCACACTTGCCGACAGCAAGCAGCCGCTGGACGAACGAATGGGACAAGCGCTCGCCGACCTGCTGGCCGTCGCCGAGGTCGCGATTATCTCAGGCGGGGACTGGCCGCAATTCGACAAGCAGGTTGCAAGCCGGCTCCCTGCAAGAGCGTATCGTGGCAGGTTGTGGCTGCTGCCGACCACCGGAACCAAGCTCTATCGGTATGACGGGACATGGCGGCGGGCTTACGCCGAGCTTTTCGGCAAAGAAGAAAAGAAGACAATTCTCGATGCTTTCGATGCGGCACTGGAGGCGACAGGGTTTCAGGCGGAGCGGAGTTGGGGCGAGCGGATCGAGGATCGTGGGAGCCAGATAACCTTCTCGGCGCTGGGGCAGCAAGCGCCACTGGACGCCAAGGAGCAATGGGATCCCGACTTTGCCAAGCGCAAGGCGATCCAGGCCGAGTTGATTCAGCGCCTACCGGGCTTTTCGATCAAAATGGGGGGGACGACGTCGATCGACGTGACTCGGGAGGGCGTGGACAAGGCCTATGGCCTCGAACGCCTGAGCTGCGAAAGCGGCATTCCGCTCGATGCGATGCTGTTCGTGGGCGACGCCATCTTTCCGGGTGGAAACGACTATCCCGCAAAGCTGCTGGGTCTCGATACGATCTGTGTCCGCGATCCGCGAGAAGCGCTTAGCGTAATCGCGGCAATCGTCGCTTGCCTCGCCGACCGTCACGCATTCCCCGAAGGCATCACCCCTCCCGATCAATGATGCTGGCGCGCACGATGATGTCGTTCGCGATGGTGGCGCGGCCGGTCGTGGCGGTTATAGGGGTGACGGTCATAGCGGTAAGGCCGCTCGTATTGGTGTGCCGGATACGCCGGATAGGAATAGGCGTAAGGCTCCGAATGGCGGTAATAGGGCTCCGGCTCCCGATATCCATGGCCGCGGTCGCCCAAGACCTCGTCACCGTAACCGCCACGATATCCGCCATCGTGATGTTGGGCCATCGCCGACGTCGGAACCGCGATCGTCAACGCGGCCAGGCCGGTCCATATGATCTTGCGCATCGCGTTCTCGTTTTGAATGCCGCCCCTCTGGAAGGGCCGAAGCTTATATGAAAAATTGCTTTTGAACGCCGAGTGAACGTTAGGAACAGTGAAATTGCCCCTTCGCATCGCCGAGTCCGGCGCGTCGAGCTGGACATTGGCACACCGCAAACAGTTGTCGGCGTCCCCGTAAGGCAGCAGCACTCGGCCACGCAGCGATCCGCCGTAAATGTAAACGACATTTGGGCCATGGTCGTCGCGATCTCCCGCGCGCCGTTCGATCAACGGCCCCGTGGGTGAAGCCAGCTCTTCTCGATATCGATCAGTGAGCCGCATTTACCGAACTGGGCGAAGCCTGAACGGGCGCTAGAGCAAGAATGCGTGTCCCGCCGTTCCAGGTCGCAAGATCCGAGGTGTGAGCAACCAGAGATTCTCAGCGTCCTGCAGTCCGGTCGCCAGGTGGCGCCCGTCGACTTGGCGCGAGAACACCGCCATACCTTTGCCCACCCCAAGGCGACCCGCCACAGACTACATTGCAAAGCGGTGGAAGTTCTCCATCTCTGGCATTTCCGCCATATGCCGCGCTCGCCGAGGGCAAATTGCGCGAATGATCGGCACGTGTGAAAGCGTCAAAGGAGGTTATATAGAATGGGTGTTTTCCTCCATGGTCAGGTTGCCTTTTCGCTGGTGTCTGATGCGGCGGACGGCAAAGCCGCCCGCCTCTTACAGGGATGCCCGTTGCCGATAGGGCGGCCACCAGGACTCACAGGGAAGCCTTGACGAGATTGGACGATCCCGGGTCGGGCCGCTTGTCCGGCGGCGGAATATCCGTCTCCCTGCGCCCGTAGCGCGCGTAGAGCGTCGGCAGCAGGAACAACGTCAGCAGGGTCGCCGAGATGAGCCCCCCGATGACCACCGTCGCCAGCGGCTTTTGAACTTCGGCGCCCGCACCCGACGCGATCGCCATGGGCACGAAGCCGAGTGACGCGACCAGCGCCGTCATGACCACGGGGCGCAAACGCATCATGGCGCCTTCACGGGCGGCTTTCGCGCGCTCCATGCCTCGGGCCATCAGTTCCTGAATCGATGTCACCATGACGAGTCCATTCAAGACCGCAATGCCGGACAGGGCGATGAAGCCGACCGCCGCCGAGATCGAAAAGGGCATGCCCCGCAGGAACAGGGCGAGCACGCCACCCACCAGCGCCAACGGCACGCCGGTGAAGACGATCGCTGCATCACGCATGCTTCCCAAGGCCCCGTAGAGCAGTAGGATGATGAGCGCGAAACAGGCCGGAACCACGAGCATCAGCCGCTCGCTCGCCGATTGTAGGTTCTCGAACTGGCCGCCCCAATCGAGATATTGCCCGGTGGAGAGACGCACCTCGCTCGCGATAGCAGCCTGCGCATCCGCAACCACGCCCGCCACGTCACGACCGCGCACATTCGCCTGCACGACGACCCGCCGCTTGCCATTTTCGCGGCTGATCTGGTTGGGACCATCGGTCACGCCAATGTCGGCGACGCTTTGAAGCGGCACGAACCCCCCATTCGGCAGCGGCACCGGCACCTGACCGAGCGTTTGCAGATTGGCGCGCGCCACATCCGACAGGCGGATGGTGATGGCGAAGCGCCGATCTCCTTCGAAGATCATGCCGGCGTCCCGTCCGCCGATCGCGGCTGAGATGGTGTCCTGCACGGTCTGCGCGGTGATGCCGAGCCTCGACATGATGTCGCGGCGCGGCCGAATGTCGAGCATCGGCAGGCCTTCGGTCTGTTCCACCCGAACGTCGACGGCACCTTCCGTCTTGCGCAGGACAGCCGCGATAGCATTGGCCGTCGCGTTCATCGCGTCGGTGTCGTCGCCGAACACCTTGACCGCGATGTCGCCCCTCACGCCGGCGATCAGCTCGTTGAAGCGCATCTGGATGGGCTGGGTGATCTCGAACGCACCACCCGGCAGACTTTCAAGCGTCTTCTCGACTTTCGCCACCAAGTCGGACTTGCTGAGCCCCGAGTCCGGCCACTCATCGCGCGGCTTGATGATGATGAAGGTGTCGGAGATGTTGGGGGGCATGGGGTCGGCGGCGAGTTCCGCCGTACCGGTCTTGGAGAAAACGAACCGCACCTCGGGCAGCTTGCCGAGTTCCCGCTCGATCCGCGACTGCATTGCCTGACTCTGATCGATTGACGTTCCCGGCACGCGGAGCACCTGGGCGGTCAGGTCGCCTTCATCAAGCTGGGGCAAGAACTCTTGGCCCAGGAACGAGAAGGTCAGGATCGCGGCAAGGAAGGCGCCGATACCCACGCCCATTGTGAGCGTTGGCCGCTTCATCGCGCGATCAAGGCCCGGCTCGTACTTGTGCTTGAGCCAGGTCATGATCCTTCCTTCCTTCTCTTCGACCGGCTTCGACAGCCAGATCGCCAGCATGGCCGGCACGAAGGTCAACGAGAGGATGAAGGCGAAGACGAGTGCCATAATGACCGTCAGCGCCATCGGCGTGAAGGTCTTGCCTTCGACGCCAGTGAGCGTGAGCAGCGGCACATAGACGAGGATGATGATCGCCTGCCCGAACACGGACGGGCGGATCATTTCGCGGGCGGCATGCGCTACGACCGACAACCGTTCGTCGAGTGCGAGCGTGCGGCCGTAATGATGTTGCCGCTCAGCGATGCGTCGCAGCGCATTCTCGACGATGATGACCGCGCCGTCGACGATCAGGCCGAAGTCCAGCGCGCCGAGGCTCATCAGATTGGCCGAGACGCCGCCGCGCAACATGCCGAAGCTGGTCATTGCCATGGTGATCGGGATCACCAGTGCCGCGATCAGCGCTGCCCGGAAATTGCCGAGCAGCACGAATAGCACGACGATGACGAGCAGCGCGCCTTCGGTGAGGTTCTTGGCCACCGTCTTGATCGTCGAATTGACCAGCGCTGTGCGATCAAGCACCGGCTGAATCACAACGTCGGTCGGCAGCGAGGCATTGATTCCATCAAGCCGCTCCGCGACCGCCGAGGCAACGGTGCGGCTGTTTTCACCGATCCGCATGATCGCGGTGCCGACGACGACTTCTTTGCCGTTTTCCGACGCGGAGCCGTAGCGGATCGCCTGCCCGAGACGCACCTGCGCCACCTGGTCGAGCCGGATCGGCGTGCCTTCGCGGGTCGCGATGACGGTGCCGGCCAGCTCGCCGACATTGCGGATGCGCGCGTCGGAGCGGACAGCGAGGCCCTCGCCGCCACGATCGACCACGCCCGCGCCGACGCCCACGTTATTCTCTTCGAGCGCGCGGGCGAGATCGGTCAGGTTCAGCCCAAGTGCAGCAAGCCGCTGGACGTCGGGAATGACCTGAAACTGCTTCACATGGCCGCCGATCGAATCGACGCCGGCAAGGCCCGGCGTATTCTTCAGCAGCGGCGCGACGATCCAGTCTTGTGCGGTGCGCAGATAGGTCGCCTGATCGGCCTCGCTGACAAGCCGGTCGCCCTCTGGCGTGATGTAACTGCCATCCGGCTGCATGCCGGGCTCGCCCGGCTTGTGCTTGTCTTCCTTCCGGTGCTGGAAACGGACAGTCCACATATAGACTTCGCCCAGGCCCGTCGCGATCGGCCCCATCGTCGGCACCGCACCATCGGGCAGGCTTTCTTCCGCGACGCGCAACCGCTCCGCGACCTGCTGGCGCGCAAAGTAAATGTCGGTCGAATCCGTGAAGACCGCCGTGACCTGGGCAAAACCATTGCGGCTGAGCGACCGGGTGTATTCAAGGCCGGGAACCCCGGCGAGCGCGGTTTCGATCGGGAAAGCGATTTGCTTCTCGACCAGTTCGGGTGAAAGGGCCGGCGCGGCGATGTTCACCTGCACCTGATTGTTGGTGATGTCGGGAACGGCGTCGATTGGCAGGCGCGAAAGCGCCCAGCCTCCGATAGCCGCAGCGATGAGCGTCATGAGCAGGATGAACCAGCGACGCTCGACGGAAAATGTGACGATGCGGTCTATCATGATCAGTGCCCATGCTCCGCTTCGCCCTTTCCGAGCTCAGCCTTGAGGGTGAAGCTATTGGGGCCGGCGAGCTGTTCGTGGCCCTTGAGCCCCGACGTCACGACCACGTTGTCGCCGTTCGGGCTTCCGAGCGTGACAGGGGTCGCCTTGAAGCCATGGTCGGTGCGCACAAACACCGTGGACCTGCCTTCGACGGTCTGTACCGCGCTTTGCGGCACGAGCAGCGATGCGGGGCCGCTGCCCGCAAGCTGGATCGCCGCCGTCACGGGCTCGCCCACGCGCCATTGGCCGGCTCGGTTGTCGATGACCGCGATCACGCTCGCAAGGCGCGTGGTTTCATCGAGGATTGGGGAGACGAAATCGACCCGCGCCACCGATCGCCGATCGCCCGCCAGGATCTCGATTTGAGAGCCGGGGCGCACCTTGCCGGCATCAGCCGGTGACAGCGCCAGCGTCACCGCGACCCGCCCGAGGTTGGCGACGCGGAACAGCTCGGCATCGGCGGCGACCGTCTGGCCCAGCGTCACGCTGCGCGCGACGACCTGGCCCGAGAGGGGAGCATTGATCGCGATGCGATTGAGCGCGCCGCCGCCGCCGCCAGCGGCCGACACCTGTTGCTGCGCGAGACGCAGCGCGATGCGTGCTTCTGTGGCTGCCGTGCGGGCCGCAATCAGATCCTGTTCGGGCGACACACGCTCGTTGAACAGACGCTGTTCGCGACGGAGATTGCTCTCGGCGAGCGCCAGTCTGGCCCGCGCGGCCTCAATTTCGGCGTTGAGCGATGCCGCTTCACGGCTTTCGATGACAGCGAGCGTCTGCCCGCGTCCGACGGACTGGCCGAGGTTGCGCGTGAGCGAGACGACACGCCCGCCGATCGCGGCGGACACGACCTGCATACCTTGGGGGTCGCCTTCGATCGTTGCGGGGAGGGTCAACGCACCCCCACCGCTGCGGATCACGCGGACCAGCTCGACACCGGCTTTGCGAATCTGATCGGCGCTAAGGTCGATTTCGCCTTCTTCGTCGGCATGACCTCCCTCTTCGGATGCCGCGCCATTTTTGGCCGTGGTGGCGTTCTGCGCGTCGTCCGCCGCCTTCTCGCCGCCGGAACATCCGGCCATCAGGAGTGCGGCCAGCGTGAGCGGCAAGATCGCCATGGTACGGGTTTTCATTTGTCATTCCCCCTGTGTGATCGGCGCGCGGGCGGTAAGCCGCTCAAGCTGCGCCTGGGCGATGTGGTAGGAGAGCAGCGCGTCGATCGCAGCCGCCCGTGTCTGGGCGAGCGTGCGTTCGGCATCGAGTAGATCGAGCTGGCCGAACTTGCCCTCGCGATAGCCGATGCGGGCGATGCGGGCGGCTTCTTCGGCCGCCGCGAGCGCGGGTCCACTGGCCGCCGCCGCATTTGTGGCGGCGTTGGCGGCATCGGCTTGGGCGCGCGCAATGGCCTGGTCCACATCGAGTGCCGTGAGGCGTCGCCGCGCGTCCGCGCTCTGCCGTTCGGCGGTGGCTTGGCTCAACGCCGCCCGGCCGTTGTTGAACATCGGGATCGGGATCGACAGGCTGAAAATCGCCGCCGTGTCATTGGTCTGTTCGAGCCGGCGCGCGCCGGCCCCAAGCGTCAGGTCGGGAACGCGCTGCGAGCGCGCGAGGCGCACGCCGGCGTCGGCGATAGCGAAGTCGGCATTGGCCGCCGCCATCATGAGCGTGCCCGTGCTGTCTATTGGCCGGAGGGGGCCATAGGTCGCGGGCGCGCGGGAGAACCAGTCCGTGTCGAGCGGCCCCGCGATGGGTTGGCCGATAATTCGCGACAGGGTGAACCGCGCGACTTCGACAGCCCGTTCTTCCCGCGTTAGCGCAGCGTCGGCATTGACCCGTGCTACGTTCGCTCGCTCTGCCTCGATCGGCGACGCGCGGCCCGCCTGCACGCGGACCTGCGCGGCGCGCAGGGTTTCATTTGCGATACGGGCCTGATCGCGGGCGGTAATGAGCCGACGTTCCGCCGAGGCGGCCTCCGCGTAGGCGCGAATGACGTTCAGCCGGAGATCGGCTTGTGCGATCGTGGCCTGTATGGTGGCCCGGTCGGTTCGAGCGTCCGCGACGGCGATCCGAGCCGATCGCTTGCCGCCGAGTTCGATCGGCAGCGTAAGCGATGTGGTCGCTTCGAGGCTCTGCGTGCCACGGTACGGGCCGGAACCAGCGACATTTTCAGCTTCGACCATGACGCTTGGATTGGGCCGGAGCCCCGCGACGCGCCGTCCCGCTTCGGCAGCGCGAATGTCCGCCGTGGCGGCTTCGAGCGACGGCGAAACGACGCCGGCAAGTTCGAGAGCGCGATCGACTGTGAAAGATGGGCCTATTAAGGCGGGCGACGTGCTTTGGGGCTGAGCGGCTCCGGTATCAACCGGCGACGCGGTTTGGGCCTGCGCGATGCTCGCGCAAGCGGTCGCGGCCAGCAAGGCCGCGAGCAATCGGTGCATGATCGAAAGACTCCTGATAATTCCGGGGGAGTCCCACGGATGGGACTAGGCTGGAATCGTCATGCCTTTGGAGGTCGGTGATTTGGATCGGGCGCGCTCGAGACGCGAGCCTTCGCATTCGGAAGCAAGGGCGGCGCTGTGCGCAGATGCGCTTGGGTGGCGAATCCTTCCTTCTCGGGCTCGCCTACTTGTTCACCCTGGCAGCTACCGTGATGGTGCGCTGCCGCCTTGTCATCTTCAGACGGAACTTGCTCGCGAACGTCATCGACATAGCCGAGGTGCGCCGCAGCATCTGAACCCACGCATCTAATGGGTTCGGCCGCGCGCGCAGCCGTGCCCGCGGTCAGCGACAGCGAGACGAGGCACGTCAGGATCAAAGCGAGGAAGCGTCCCATGGCGGGCGCCCTATAGCACGCCAACCAATTCAGAAAAGGATTCATTTGCTGATTTTGGCTTGATGTGCTGGTATATCATGCATTTATTAGTCGACAGCTAGTTGTCGAACGCGGACATCGAATCATGCCAATATCGCGCATGACTTCGCCAAGGTCAGAATAGTCATTCTGCAACATAGATGTGGAGAAGGTCGCGGCCAATTTTGGTCTACTGGAAAAGCATCGGCAAAGCCATTCTGCAACCAGCAGAGCGATCGAACGCTGTTATCAGTAAAACCAATCTCAGCCGAGAAAAGGAGGGAAGAAAATGACCCCGGAGATACTGCGCAGCCTCGTCGTGGACGCAACCCCTGATGGCCCCCTCGAGCAACGTCTCGAGGCGGCATTGCAAATTGCCAACGAGCACAAGGGCTCCCTCGTGGCCGTTTGCCCAGCATGGCCTACGGGCATGTCCTTCGCTGATGCCCTCGTCCGCGGTCCTCTTCAATCGATGGCTCGGGAAGAAGAAATGCGTCAAGCGATCGCGACTTCGCGAGCAACATTCGATCGCTTGACGCAAGGCTCCTCAGTCACGACCGATTGGTGCGACAGCATTGCTGATCCTGCCGTCGTCCTGCGCGAGCACGGCTTGCTGGCCGACCTCATCATCATGAGTTTGCCGAGGGAGAGCGAGGTGGCGCAGGCCGATCCCGTCGATCTCGCTGCCGCCACAGGCACGCCCATTCTTCGCTTGGGTGCTGCAACCTCGCGAGAGGCCTTTCGACGCGTGCTGATCGGTTGGAAGGATTGCCGGGAGTCGCGTTGCGCCTTGCGGGCAGCCCTACCCATCCTGCGGCGGGCCGAAACCATCCTCATCGTAGGCGTGGGCGACGAAGCGTCATCGGAGTGCCTCAGCGCCGTGCAGCGTTATCTTTGCGCCCGCGATATGAACGCACAACACGACCATGTTCCCGACAATGGCAAAGGTGCGGCTGCATCGATGACTGAGATTGCCCGGCGCGACGGCTATGGCCTGCTGGTGGCGGGCGCTCGGGCGCAAGGCCGGTGGAAAGAGCGGATAGTCGGTGGCGCCACCGAGGAATTGCTGAGGACCGATGTGAACTGGCTTCTGGCAAATTAGATATGCGGCTCGCTATTCAAGCAAGCTGCGGTAGTGCCCCACCGGCGGATGGGCGCTCCAGATTCGGAGGGGGCATGATCCCTGCTCTGATGACCAGAACGGCGGCATGAACGACAACCGGATGAGCGTAACTCAGCCGCCAAACGGTCCAAGAAAGGCGGCGCCACCTCTCAAATATGGGAGAACGGCGCTGTCGCATCACCACAGCTGGCCGCGCTTCTGCCTTCAAGCTGGATCGGTGGGCAAGGAATGCTGCCGAATGAACAGAAGACGCAGCAATCACCATGCTTCGGCCGGAGGACCGCACCGCAACCGGCGCAGTCGTAGAAATATTGGCATGCGTTGGTCGGCATGATCTCTGTTTTCACGAAGTTGCAGTGCGGACAGGTGAGCGTCGATTCGAGCTGAGGCGCCTGCTCAGACATAGGAATAGCCGAGCCAAAGCAGGGCCGCGCCGGTGAGCAGCCCGATGAAGAGGATCAAGCGCAGCCACACCGGGGTGCAGGCACGTTCTGAATCACAAGTGGCGGTAGAACGTTGCATCCGCCAGAGCAGGAGCGTGCCTCCGGCAAGGCTGAGCGCGCTCAGCCACAACAGAAGATCGCGATAAGGGGCCGCCGTCGTCGCAATCCCGCCGAACCAGGCGGCACTGATCCCCACAGTCGTGAACAGGAAAGGCAAGGCGCAGCAAGCAGCCACGCCAAAGGCGGCCGTAACGCCTCCGAGCGTCAACAGGACCGCTCCACTTGTTCGCGCTCCGCCTCGTGAACCGGTCCGCATCAACGACTCCTTGAATCTGTCATGAGGAGGTCATACCGTCTGTAGTAGCTACAGACTCAAGCCATTATTTTCGGAAGGCACGTGTGAGCGGAGAGATGATCGCGATTGGGGAACTGTCGCGCCAGGCTGGCTGCAACATCGAGACGATCCGCTATTATGAGCGAATCGGCCTTACGCCAAGGGCGAGCCGGCGGGGCCGCTATCGCAGCTATGATGCTGACGATGTCAGGCGGCTGCGCTTCATCCGCCGTGCGCGCGAGCTCGGCTTTACGCTTGAAGAGATCCGCGCACTGATCGGGATTGCCGCTGCAGGTGAGGTGTCATGCGCGGATGCGCGCGGTATCGCCGCCGCGCATCTCGCAAGCGTGCGCGCACGGCTCTTCGATCTGCGGCGGATGGAAGAGGTTCTTCATGAAGTCGTGCGCGCTTGTGATGCAGGCGAGCATGCCGGATGCCCATTGATCGAGACGCTTTCTGCGGACGCTAGCTGAGCGACGCGGTGCCATCACAGGACGCTTCTACTCGGCCGCGGCGGTGCCTGTCGCATGCCTTCGACCATTATACCAGAATCCAACACACAGGATCGCGAGCGCGAGAAGTTGGAGCAGCAGCGGTTGCAATGAGGGGAAGATGCCGAGCATCGACAACCTCGGCACATGCGCGACCGGCGTGATGTCGATGAGCCCGGCCTCCTGGAGCGCGGCCGTGCCCTTGCCGGCGAGCACCACTGCCAGGATGGCGACGAGCACCGAGCTGTAGGCGAAGAATTTCCCGATCGGCAGCACGCGGCTGTAACGCAGCATTGCCCAGGCAACCACGGCGAGCGCCGCGACCGCGGTTGCAGCACCTGCCGCGATGACGCCGCCGCGCCCTTGCGCCGCCAGCGCCGCGAAGAACAGGATCGTCTCGAACGCCTCTCGATAGACGACGAGAAAGGCGAGTCCGAACAGGAACCAGGCCGAGCGTCGCGACAACGCCTTGCCGAGCGCTTCGCGGATATAGCGTTGCCAGCTTTCGGCATGCGACTTGCCGTGCATCCAGATGCCCACAGAGACCAGCACCACCGCCGCGAAGAGTGAGCCGAACCCTTCGGTCAGTTCGCGGCTCGCGCCGCTGATCGAGATCGCATAGGTCGCAACCGCCCAGGTCGCGCCGCCCGCAACGAGCGCGGCGATCCAGCCGCCATGAACAAAGGGCAGAACTTCCGGCCGGTCGGCCTTGCGGAGGAAGGCGATCATCGCGACGACGATCAGCAGCGCCTCGAGCCCTTCGCGCAGCAAAATGGTGAGTGCGCCGATGAAGGTCGAGACGTCGCTCGCCGCATCGGGCGACAGCACGGTCTCTGCGTCTGCGAACAGACCCTCGATCACGGCGACCTTGTCGGCGAGTACCTCTGCCGGCTCACCGCGACCGATCGCGGTCCGGAATTCCCCCATCGCGCCCTCGATGCGCGCCATCAGTGTCGCGTCGCGGGCAGTGAGGATCGGCTCCACCGGCTCGAACCCATCGAGATAGGCCGAGAGTGCAAGCCGCTCGGCGTTGCGCCTGTCGCCCGCGCGATAGGCGGTGAGGCTTTGTGAAAGCTTCTCGCGTGCGACCGCGAGCGATGCGGGTGTCGGCATGCTGAGTGCCTGCGGGTTCATGCGCAGGTAAGCGACGACGGCATCCGCCTTATTCTGCCCTATAGCGCGGCCGAGTTCCTCCGGCGTCATGCTGGTGAAGGCCTGGAGATCGGGGAAACGCTGGCGCAGGGCGGCGTTGCTCTTCCACATGCGCTCGCCCGCCGCCGCGTCCTTGAACGCGAAACCACCGACATAGGCTGCAAGCGCCCAGCGGTCTTCCGATGGCAGATGCGAAAAGCTCTGCATGGCCGTGCCGTCGAGCCCTTGATCGATCACCTGATAGAGCGCGAACAGGCTGCGTTTGCGCGCACGCTCAGCGTCGGTGAAGGCGATCGGCGGCGGATCCATTCCAACCGCCTGCGGACCGCGGCCGTCGCCCTTGGCGCCGTGGCAGCTCGCGCAATTCTCGGCGTAGAGCGCCCTGCCGCGTGCAGGATCGGGCGCCTTGGCGGGCGCAAGTGGCACCGGATAGGCGGCCAGCAGATCACTCGCCAAGGCTCGCGCCTTCTGCGCCACCACTTCCGGCGCTGCCTTTGAAGCGATGGCGGCCTCAAGCCCCTGGGCCTCGCCGATCAGCCTGGCCCGTCCGGGCTTCGAAGGAAGGGCCGCGATGCCGGTCCGGATCGTCGCCGAGAATTCGGTCATCTCAGCATATTCATTCGTGCTCGTGACGCGGCCGCCCGACACTGCTCCGGCATAGTCGACAGCCACATAGTCGAGAAGCCGCCAAATGGTCTGAACCTCGCCGCCTTGCGCTCGCGCAGCTACCGGAGAGAGCATGATGCCGCCCAGCGCTGCAAGAAGAAGAGTGAACAGGCGAAGACGGAAAAGCAGGACCACGCAGTGAACTCCAAAGATCAAGCCGTCTGCGTCAACTCGCGCAGCTCGGTACGCGCGCCGCGGAGGATTTCATAGGCGGAGTGAAGGAAGAGGACCGCGATTACCGAGGCAACCGCAAGGTCGGGCCAGGCGCTGTCCGTCCACGCGACAAGCCCAGCAGCCACAATGACCGCGACATTGGCGAGCGCATCGTTGCGGCTGAACAGCCAGACCGCTCGCACATTTGCATCGCCTTCGCGAAACCGCGAGAGTACGAATGCCGAGGTCACGTTCACGATGAGTGCTACGACGCCGAGAGCGCCCATCAGATCGGCCTCGGGCGGGACCGCGGTCAAGGCACGCCAAAGAGCGACGCCGATCACGCCAAGCCCCAGCGTCAACAGGAATATGCCCTGCACAAGCGCGACCCGGGCGCGCGCTGCGGCGGTCCAGCCGAGCGCGATGAGGCCTACCAGCGTGATCGTCCCGTCGCCGATGAAATCGAGCGAGTCGGCCTTGAGCGCCTGGCTGTCGGCGATAAAGCCGCCGACGATCTCGCATGCGCCGAAGCCGAGATTGAGGAGCACGGCGATCCAGAGCGCACGCCGGTAGGCCGGATCCTTCTCCGCGCGCGCGCTGTCCCCAGTGCAGCCACAGCCGCTTGCTTCATCCGAATCTGCCATGTGCTGCTTCTACAACCTCCAGTAACTGTAGAAGCAAGCATTTCTGCAAATGGTTCGCGTTATAGGTTTTTGGGAGCCTGGAGGAGGAACAAGCTGATCGCGCCGGTGAGCGTCGGGATCGCTCGCAGGGGGGCTACCGGTCCGCCTGCCAAATCGGCAAGAATGGCCTCGATCGCGCCCTCGGCATTGGGCTGGGTATCGGCGAAACCATCGAGACGCTGCACGGTCAGCCGGAACAGCGAGCGCATCAGTGGCGATGTTTGCGCCGCATAGTCAGCGATGTGAAGTTCCCCGCCGGGCTTCAGCGCTGCGGCCATCGCTGCAATCCCGCTTCGCTTTCCAGCCAAGGGAACCTGATGAAAGACGAGGCTCGAGACGGTCTTGTCGAAGCGTGCGCCCAAGGTTGCCGCATCGCTTGCAAAGCCTTGGCGCCACTCAATCTCCACGCCTGCCCTTCTCGCCTTGGCTTCGGCGCGATGAAGAACGTCCGCATCAGGGTCGAGCCCTATGATCCGGGCATCCGGAGCCCGACCTTTCATCAGAAGCGCAAAGCTGCCCGTGCCGCAGCCGACATCGAGGATAGTCTCGCCGTTGCGCGGCGCCACTTGCCCAAGGAGCGCGGTTCGCCACAGCCGCTCGCGCGTTAGCAGCCTGATGGCGAAATCATAGGCGCCGGTCAGTCCGGCTCGCCCGAGCGCGGGCGTGAAGCGCTCATCGGCTGAGACTGTTTTTTCGGGTTTGGACATGGATAAGCTATACAATCTCCAGTAACTGGAGGATCAAGAGGCATGACCAAGCTGCTGGCAATCGGTGATCTGGCGAGGCGGACCGGAACCAAGGTCAACACGATCCGCTTCTATGAGGATATTGGTCTCCTCCCGCGCGCCCTGCGGACCGCCTCGGGACGGCGCACCTATGGCGCCGCGGACGTGCGCCGCCTTGCCTTCATCCGACATGGCCGTGGCCTTGGCTTCTCAGTCGAGGAGATCCGCTCGCTCCTTGCGCTCGCCGACGAGCCGGAACGCGACTGCGCCGAGGCGGCGGCAATTGCACGCCGCCATCTACGGGATATCGAAATGCGCATCGCACAGCTTGAGACGCTGCGCGATGCGCTCGCGGAGGTCGCTGTTTCCTGCGAGGGCGGTCGCGCGGGCGATTGCCGCGTGATCGAAGCAATTGCCGGCGCGGAACTATCGGTCGAGGCCTGATCCATGGAGAAGGTGACGGACTTAGAGGCCGAGCAGCGCAAAATCATCCGGCGGGCCGCGGTGGCCATCGTCTTCTGCGTGCTTGTACTTGCCGGAAGCTACCTCCTGCTGCCGCGCTTGATGGCTTTCCCGACCGGTCTTGCCCAACGCCTTGCCTTCGCGCTTCAGGCAGACCTCTTCGTTCTGATCTGGATCATTATCGGAGTCAGGATGGTGTCGAGGGGACGCTTTCATTCTGCCATCGACAATCCCGGCTCCGCCTTTGCTCCGCCGAGTCCGGCGATTGCTGTCCAGGTCGCCTTCCTTCAGAACACGCTCGAACAGGCGGTGGCCGCCGTTGGCGCTCATCTGGCGCTTGCAACCTTGATCAGCGGCCCGTTGCTCGCGCTGATACCTGGCGCCGTCTTCCTCTTTGCGATCGGACGGTTCACTTTTCTGCGCGGGTATCCCCATGGCGCCGGTGCACGGGCATTCGGTGTCGTGACGACGGTTGTTCCGACCATCGGCGCCTATGGCTGGGCGATCGGCCTCATTCTTTTTCGGTCGCTTTCGGGGTCATCGGCGACTTGAGGCTAGCGCGGCCCCGATCGCAGATATTTTACAAGAGCCGCAGTCGTGAGCAAAAGCACGACAATGACCAGCAGCCATATGAGGCCCATCCCGATCATCATCAGTCTGCTACCACCGCTCATCATCTCCATGCAGTTGGCAGGCATCGTTTCTCTCCTTGGCGTCCAAGCTCTATTATGCGCCGTGAGATACCCAACGGCGATATGTGGGCGACCCACATTCGCTGAAGCTTCGATTCCCATGCGCCGCCTGTGCTCGATGCGTGACGACAACAGGAAATGCGAAACCTCGCTTAAATGTGCATAGGTCCTAATCTGCCGGGTCGTTGCACGAACGGGATCGAACCCAACCCGCGGGCAGCTTGAGCTACCCCCAGCATCTCGCAACGCGGCGCGAACCCTTTCATTCACCGAGGACAGCAGGCCGTCAGCGCTTGACGCAGGGCGACGAGAAGCAGACAATATTCATATGAGGCGAGCACTGAAAATCGTGCTGGTCATAGCCGCCTTGCTTGGGCTCTTCGGGCAGACGGTGGCGATTGCTGCAAGCCCCGCCACGGCGGCTATCGAGGCAATGGCTCCGGCGACCATGCCGATGGATTGCGTCGGCATGATGCAGGGCGATAGCGACAAATCGGTTCCCTGTGACCGGATGACGCTCGCGTGCGTTGCTGGCCTCTGCTGTGCGATGCCGTTCATGCTCCATGTTGGACAGCCCGTAGTGGCAGAAACGATGATCGACGCCGGCTCTCTGGCATGGCCGTCAACCTCGTCCATAGAGGGACGATCGACCCAGCCCGAACAACATCCACCCAACTCCTTGGCCTGATAATTCGCCAGGCGAACCCTTCCCAGCACTGGACTGCGCGGTGCGCTGTCCAGTGCTTCGGCGCCAGTTCGTCCAAGGCACTATCAGTCCAAGGAGAGGAATCATGAAGACCTTGATATTCGGCGCTGCGGTGGCCGCATTCACGACACTCGTCGGCGTCCCTGTCCCGGTATGGGCACAAGCAGATGTCGAGAAACCGGCGACCATCAAATGCGAGTGGCAACCCCAGGCACCTGGTCCGCGTGCGCCGCTGAGTGCGCGGGTCTGCAAGAAGGTCGGCGACGAGCGCAAACAGTGGACAGGCAAAGGCGGACCGGAATGCGATCCAGCCTACACTGGCGAGACCGGCCGTTATGTGTGGCGGATGCGGCCGCAATATGGTCCGCGTGCGCCCATGCAGGGACCGGTCCGCGTTTGGGTCGATGGGCGCGATGTCTGCTGATGAAGTGATGGCGAGGGGCTAACTTGCCCTCGCCGTCGATCATGGATCGGCGAACATTGCCTGTTCCAACTTGCCGGAACTCTTCGGGAGGTGCTCCTCGGTGCCTCCCGAAAGTTCAGCGACGGTCTACTTTTTCTCGATGGCCGTCACTTCGCCGGCATTGCCGTCGAGCTTCAGCTCGAAATTCACCTGATCGCCCACCTTCACGCTGTCGATCAGGGTTGGCGCTGCCTTGAACGCCATCGTCATCGCCGGCCAGTTCGCCTCGGTGATCGGGCCATGGTCGAGCGTGATGGTCCCGGCGCTCTTGTCGACGGCTGTCACCTTGCCGGTGCCCTTGGCCATCTTGGCGGTAGGCGACATCTCCATTTTGCCCATGTCGTCCGCCATCGCATTGGTTTCCGTAGCCGCAGGCGACGCCGTGTTCGTGGCGGCCGTCTCGTTGGACTCGGTCTTGGAGCCGCAGGCGGCGAGCGCGGCGGTGAGGCCGAGAACGGTCAGTGCATGCAATTTCATCATAGTCTCCTTTCGTGGTGCTTCATGGTTTGGTGTGAAGGGATCCCCGCCTCAGAAGCAGATAGGCGGCGGGGATGACGAACATGGAGAGGAGCGGTGCGGTCAGCATCCCGCCGACCATGGGCGCCGCGATACGGCTCATGACTTCCGAGCCCGCGCCAGATCCGACCAGGATCGGAAGGAGGCCAGCAATGATGACGGCGACCGTCATCGCCTTGGGCCGGACCCTGAGCAGCGCGCCTTCGCGGACCGCCTCGGCAATATCCTCCCGCGAGGGCTGCTCGCCCCGCGCCTGGAGGGCATCCTTCAGGTAGATCAGCATCACAACGCCGAACTCGGCGGCGACGCCGGCAAGCGCGATGAAGCCGACGCCGGTCGCGACCGACTGGTGGTAGCCGAGCAGGTAGAGGATCCAGAAACCGCCGGTGAGCGCGAAGGGCAGCGTGCCCATGATGAGCACCGCCTCGTCGAGCCGCCGGAAGATGAGGTAAAGCAGGAGGAAGATGATCGCGAGCGTTGCTGGTACGACGATCTTGAGCCGGTCGATGGCGCGGGCGAGATATTCGAACTGGCCCGAATAGGCGAGGCTGACGCCGGGCGAGAGCTTGACCTCGCGTGCCACCGCATTCTGCAGATCCTCGACGACCGAGGCGAGATCGCGTCCTCGAACGTCGACATAGACCCAGGTCGATGGGCGGCCGTTCTCAGTCTTCAGCATCGGCGGTCCGTCGCTGATCGCGATCTGGGCGACGCTGCCGAGCGTGATCTGTTGACCCGACGGCGTGAGCACCGGAAGGGCACGCAGTGCGTCCGGGCTGTCGCGTAGCTCGCGCGGATAGCGGACATTGATCGGATAGCGCGCCAGCCCCTCGACGGTCTGACCGACATTCTCGCCGCCGATCGCGCCGGCGACGATCGCCTGGACGTCGGCGATATTGAGCCCGTAGCGCGCGGCAGCCATCCGGTCGATCCGGACATCGATGTAGCGCCCGCCGGTCAGCCGCTCGGCGAGCGCGGAGCTGACGCCGGGCACGCCTTTCGCGACCCGTTCCACCTCGCGCGCGACATGGTCGATGGCGGCGAGGTCCGAACCGGACACCTTGACCCCGATCGGGCTCTTGATGCCGGTCGCCAGCATGTCGATCCGGTTGCGGATGGGCGGCACCCAGATATTGGCGAGCCCCGGCACTTTCACGGTGCGGTCGAGCTCCTCGATCAGTTTGTCGGGGGTCATGCCCGGCCGCCATTGGTCACGCGGCTTAAAGCGGATCGTCGTCTCGAACATTTCGAGCGGGGCAGGGTCGGTCGCGCTTTCCGCGCGTCCGGCCTTTCCGAACACGCTCTGCACCTCGGGCACCGACTTGATCATGCGGTCCGTCTGCTGGAGGAGCTCCGATGCCTTGGCGGCCGACAGGCCGGGCAAAGCGGAGGGCATGTAGAGAAGATCGCCCTCGTTCATGGCAGGCAGGAACTCGCCGCCGAGCCGCGACAGCGGCCATGCGGTCGTCAGGAAGATGAGCCCGGCGATGACGAGGGTCGCCTTGGGCCGTTTCAGCACCCAGTCGATGGCGGGGCGATAGGCCCTCGTCAGCGCGCGGTTGACGGGATTGGCCTGTTCGGAGGGGATCTTGCCCCGGATGAGCCAGCCCATCAGCACCGGCACGAGCGTCACCGAGAGGATTGCCGCCGCCGCCATAGTGTAGGTCTTGGTGAAGGCGAGCGGCGCGAAAAGGCGACCCTCCTGGGCCTCAAGCGTGAAGACCGGGACGAAAGAGAGCGTAATGATGAGGAGCGAGAAGAAGAGCGCGGGACCCACCTCGCGCGCTGCGTCGGTGATGACGGTCCAGCGCGCCGCCCCAGCCAGCTCTTCGCCCGGATGATCATGCTCCCACTGCTCGATCCGTTTGTGGGCATTCTCTATCATCACGATCGCGGCATCGACCATGGCGCCGATCGCGATCGCAATGCCGCCCAGTGACATGATGTTGGCGTTGACGCCCTGGAAGTGCATCACGATGAAGGCCGCCAGGACGCCGAGCGGCAGCGTGACGATGGCGACTAGGGCCGAGCGCACATGCCAGAGGAACAGGGCGCAGACGATCGCCACGACGACAAACTCTTCGGCGAGCTTGTGCGTGAGGTTCTCGATCGATGCGTCGATGAGCTGCGAACGATCATAGGTGGGTACGATCGCGACCCCGCGGGGCAAACTCTTCTTGAGAATCTCGAGCTTGTCGCGCACCGCCTGGATGGTCGCGCGGGCATCCGATCCCGAGCGCAGAATGACGACGCCGCCAGCCACTTCGCCGTCGCCGTCGAGTTCGGCGATGCCGCGGCGCATTTCGGGGCCAAGCTGGATGGTCGCGACGTCGCCGAGCGTGACCGGCACGCCGCCTGCCGCGGTGCGCAGCGGTATGGCGCGGAAGTCGTCGAGCGACTGCAGATAGCCCGAAGCGCGCACCATATATTCGGCCTCGCCGAGTTCGAGGACCGAGCCGCCGGTTTCCTGGTTGGCCTGCCCGATCGCCTCGACGGCCTGCGCGTGCGTGATGCCGTATCCGGCGAGCTTCACCGGATCGAGCACGACCTGATACTGCTTGACCATGCCGCCGATGCTGGCAACTTCGGCCACTCCCGGCAGGCTCTTGAGCTCATAGCGCAGGAACCAGTCCTGCAATGATCGGAGCTGGGCGAGGTCGTGTCCGCCGGTGCGATCGACCAGCGCATATTGATAGACCCAGCCCACGCCGGTCGCGTCGGGACCGATCGCGCTTCTCGCCGTCTCCGGCAATCGCCCTTGCACCTGGTTGAGATATTCAAGGACGCGCGAGCGCGCCCAATAAAGGTCGGTCCCATCGGCGAAGATCACATAGACGAAGCTGTCCCCGAAGAAGGAATAGCCGCGCACGGTATTCGCGCCCGGCACCGACAGCATCGTCGTCGCGAGCGGGTAGGTGATCTGGTTTTCGACGACCTGCGGAGCCTGGCCCGGATAGCTCGTGCGGATGATGACCTGGGTGTCGCTGAGGTCGGGCAGGGCGTCGATCGGCGTGCTGCGCAGCGCAAGCAGTCCGCCGAGGACAAGCGCCAGCGCTCCGAGCACCACGAACAGGCGGTTGTTCGCCGACCAGTCGATGAGACGGCCGATCATCGCGCAGCCTCGCGGCTCAGCGTGCGAACGACAGGGCCTTCCGCCGCTTGGTCGAAGCCGAAGACGACGCGGTCGCCCTTTTTGAACCCCCGCGCGAGCGCCGGGCTCCCCAGCTTGAACGTCATCGTCATGGCGGGCCATTTGAGCGCGGGGACGGCCGCGTGGCTGAGGGTGATCCGATCGCCTGATATGCTCTCGATCCGCCCGTTCGTACGATAGGCGCCGGTCGAAGGTGCTTCTGCTCGCGGCGTGGCGGCTGGCCCACTGATCGGGCGCGCTTCGATGCCGGAGAGGTTGGCCTCGGAATCGATCAGGAACTGGCCGGAAGCGACAATCTTCTCCCCCTCGGCAAGGCCGGCAAGGATTTCGGTCTGGCCTCCTGCTTCTGCACCGGTCTGCACCTCGGCAGGGCGGTAGCGCCCTTGCGGCAGCGCCAGCATGACGAGCGCGCGCTTGCCGGTGCGGATGATGGCTTCCGAGGGCACGAGCAGCGCCGAGCGGGCAGCGCGGCCGAGATCGACCGAGGCGAACATGCCGGGGCGCAGGCGCCCGGCTCGATTGGGAAGTTCGATCCGCACGGTGAGCGTCCGGCTTTCGGCGGCGACGCTTGGGAGAATCGCGGCAATCCGGCCCATGAAGCGTTCGCCGGGATAGGCGGCGAGGGTCGCGGTCGCGCTCTGCCCCGGCCGGAGCCTCCCGGCCATCGCCTCCGGCACTGCGGCATTCAGCCACACCGTACCCAGCCCGTTCACCTCTGCGAGTGTCTGGCCGCTCGCGACCGTCATCCCGGCCCGGACGCCGAGCGTCTTGATGGTGCCGCCGGTTGGCGCCGAGATCGTCACCACATTATGCGGTCGCCCGCTCCGCTCGACTGCTGCGACCGTACCCGCAGGCATGCCGAGCAGCAGGAGGCGCTGACGGGCCGCGTGAGCGAGGCCTGCATCGCCGATCCTTCGCACGGCCAGATATTCCGCCTGCGCGCCCGCCCATTCCGGCACCAGGATATCGGCGAGCGGTGCGCCTGCCCCGATCACATCGCCGGGCGCGCGCGCGTAGACCCGTTGGACGAAGCCACCGGTTCGCGCCTGGACGATGGCGACGTCGCGCTCGTTGAACTCGATCGTACCGGTCGCCGTGAGGCTCGATCCCAGTGTCCCGGTCCGCGCTTCCGCGATGCGCAGGCCAAGCGATTGGGTGCGCGCCGGATCGATCGCCACGCCGGTCTCGCCACTCGCTGCCTCGTCGGCATATTTGGGTACAAGCTCCATATCCATGAACGGCGACTTGCCCGGCTTGTCGAAATGCTGGCTCGGGACCATCGGGTCGTACCAGTAGAGGATCTTGCGCCCGCCCTGCGCCGTTGCGGCCGGTGGATCTTCATGGCGCCAAGTCGCCAGGCCATAGCCGAGGGCTCCCGCCGCCAGTGCGAGCGCCGCGGCCGCCGTGCCAAGCTGCGCGCGCGAGGTCATGTCGAATTTCATTGGCTGTTCCCCCCAAAGGTGAGGACGAGCCGCACGGCATCGCGCGCGAATTCGGCCTCCCTGTCGAGCAATTGCAGCTCGCTGTCGGCGAGCATGGTCTGGGCCTCGATCACGTCGAGCAGCCCGGCGCGTCCGGCGGCATAGCTCGCGGTCTCGAGGTTCGCGCGGCTACGCGCGAGCGGCAGCAGCGTGTCGCGGGCGCGCATCCACTGCTCATGGTGCATGGCATGGTCGGCAAGGCCGGCTTCGAGATCGGCGAGAAGGGACCGGCGCATGTCTTCCTGCTCGGCAAGCGCCGCAGCGGCGGTCGCCGCGCTGGCGGCGATCATCGGGTCCTGCCGCCGTTTGGCAAAAAGCGGCAGGCTGACAGTGACGCCGGCCGAAACCATGTCACCATAGCGATCCGCCCGGCGCTGATAGGCGACGTCGAAGCCCCAGTCGGGGCGCTTGTCGGCCCGGGCGATCCCGACGTCCGCCTCGGCCTGGGCGACCCGGGCACCGGCGGCGCCGAGATCGGGGTGGGTGGTTATGGCGGCGCGCAGGGCTGCGGCGTCGATAGTAAGCGCAGGGATATTACCGACCACCTCAGGCGCGGGCTCGCCGGTCCAGCGCGAGAGGATCGCGCGTTGGCGCGCCACTGCGGCGGCGAGCTCGCTCCGGCGGTCTTCCAGCACCGCGAGTGCTTGCCGCACCTGCAGCGTCTGTGCGGGGCGCGCGGTGCCGGAGGCGACGCCGCTCTTTGCCGCGGAGGGAAGGGGGGCGAGCTTGGAAAGTATGCCGTCGAGAGCGGCAAGACGCCGTTCCGCATAGGCGAGATCGATCCATGCCAGCGCGGTTGCGACCTCGACGCGGCGGCGTTCGGACAAAAGTGTCGCCTCGGCAGCTTCGACATCGGTTCGCGCCCGGCTCGTCCGAGCATGGCGCTTGGCGGCGTTGGGAACATCCTGAGAGATACCCACTCGCGCCATCGTCATGCTGTCTTCGACGAAGCTCCCAGCTGGCGGGCCCGATACGGGGAAATTGTCGATACCGAGCCCGAGCTTGGGATCGGGGAGCTGCCCTGCCGCCGGCAGTGCGGAGCGGCGCGCATCGACCTCCAACCCCTTGGCACGGAGCGACGGAGCTTGCGCCTCCGCTCGCGCAAGCGCCTCCTCGAAGCGGAGCGGCCCGGCGAGGGCTGGAGTCGGTAGCGCCAATAGCGGCACGGCGAGGAAAAGGGTGCGCATGAACATCTCCCGTTCGGGGGTTCCCGGCGCGGATCACAAGGCTGCCAACACGGCGCCGACGCGGGGGCTTGATGTCCCGCGCCGGCGCCGCGCGCCTGGCCCTGCTTTTCTGATCTGACGGCCGGGACCCGAGCTTAGCCGGCTGTAGGCTTGTCGCGGCCGTGATGCATCATGCCCATGCATTCATCCGCGCTCATCTTCATCATGTCGCAGTCGCAGTTCGCCATCTGGGCATGATCCGCGACCCAGACGCGCTGCCGGACCGGGCCGGTCGCACGCGGGCCGTATTGCGGCACCGATCGCCATTCATAATGGCCTTGGGTCGAGCTATGCGAGGCATCCGCCCAAGCAGGGGCGGCGACGCTCAGGGCGGCCGCCATAGCAGCCAGAATCATCTTCTTGTTCATCACGAATATCCTTGTCTGAATTGAAAGAGGTCACGGCGCCGCGCGGGAAAGCGCGCGTAAGCAATGGTTCAATCAGCCAAGGTTCGTGGGAGGATCCGGATCAGGACCGAAGGACTTCCCGGCCAGGACGGCGTTGGTCGGCCAGAAGCCGAGGGCGCCATGAATACGCGGCGTGGCAATATCGCCCGCAAGATCAGCGGCGGCCAATGGAACAACGCACCCCATGGCGGCAATGCAGTCGAGTGTAAGGCCCTTGCACGGCTTTTTCTCGGGCGCGGGCTGCTGCTTGGCCATCATGGCCATGCAGTCCGAATCCATCGCCATCGCCTTGGGCGCGCTCATCGCCATCGGAACGCTTCGCGCAGCCGCCATCTGGCCTCCGAAGAGACCCAACAGTGCTCCGACAAGGAGCAGCGAGGCGAAAAAGCGTTTCACGAAGATTGTTTCTAGCAAAAGCCCCTTAGGGAACCAAATGAAGATTAGCGTTAATGGCGAGCGAATACGCGTTGGCCCGAAGGTCCGAACGCAACCACGACATAAGGCTGCGCCCGCTGACCAGTCACTTCCATGCCGGGCGAGCCGATCGGCATCCCTGAAACCGCAAGGCCACTTACGCCGCGGGGACGCTGCGCCAGGAGCCGCTTCATGTCGGCGATCGGCACATGGCCCTCGAAGACCAGACCATCGATCACCGCGGTGTGGCAGGAGGACAGCTGTTGCGGGACGCCCCGCGCGCGCTGGAAGGCTGCGCGTGAGCGATCATCCACGATGGTTACAGGGCGCCGGAACTGCGCGCGGACCTGCTCAGTCCATTTCTGGCAGCATCCGCATCCGGGGTCACGGTGCACCAGAATGGGCGCCGCAGCGGTCGCTGCGTTCGCGATGAACATTGCAGTGAGCGCCGCGATCGATTGCTTTCTCAAGTCACCGTCCTCCAAACCTCAGCCCGGTCCCTGCGCGTGATTGCCATGCTCGTACACATCTCCTGGGTATACGCACCAGGAAGACGGAGCCCTCACATCTGCTCCAAAATTTCGCCGGTCGCACATTGACGGCCTTTTTCTAATGTCAGGGCGACCGTTTGGTTTGCGCGGCCGACGTCGAGGACGTGTTTCTGGTATATGAGGTCGCGAACCCCTGACCTCATTGTGGAATTCGCCGAGCTCCGATTCAGGTGTAGAGAGATCCGCGCCGACGAGCCTAATGGCTGCGCACACTACGTATATCGAGCTTGGACCAAGGACCATAGTCCTGACGACGAAGACCAGATCTTCCCCTCGAGAATCGAGCGGCAATATTCAACATTCTTCCAAGGAGTCGAGTATGACGAAGTTTCTCTCGATTGTGGCCATGAGCTTGCTCTCAATCGGTTCGACCGCGAACGCGCAGGTTCGCACGAATACGAATCCGGTCGCCCAGGCACACGTTGCGGCCGAGACGGCCAAGCATGCCAAGCACGACAAGTCCGAACATTGCGATGCGATGGAGAAGTCCATGGGGACCAACCAACTGCACAGCCACGCGGAGGAAAAGGGCACGATTGCTCAGACTCCGATGAATCGTCAGCATGCCGACTGCCGGAAGATGATGAGGAAGAACAAGAAGTAGGTCGATCGGCTGATGACCTCATCTGGTATCGGGCACCGAATGTGTGTCATGGATGTGCGAACGTCCGGCGCCCGAACCACTCTGTCGATCCACGCATCGATAGCCACCGATTTTCCCGCCGTCGCGAGGCCAGCGCAGAAACAGCAGCACAACGTCGGCGAAGGCGATCAACAATCCGCCAAAGGCGAAGGTGGCGAGCCAGGGCGTATTGGGCCCAGTCGGCCCGAAGCTGCGATTTTGGTCATCTTGGAGAACACGTCGGGAACGGGCTGGTTGTTGTTGACGATCGCCCATGCGAGGAACGACGTTCCGCTCCGATAAGGGAGCGGCGTTATGAGCCTTGGCGTTTCGAGTGGGGATCTGATCGGCTCCTGGAGCCTGAGTTTTTCGGACATCGCGTTCGTGACCGGCAAAGCGGAGACGGCACGACTGGGATTGGCGGTTCAGCTTAGATTTTTCGCCGGGCATGGCTTCTTTGTGCCGGATCATGCGTCGATACCCTCCGACGGTGTCTTGTATCTGGCGGAGCAACTTGGTCTCGATGCCAAATCCGTGAACCACTATGATTTTTCCGGGCGCACCGCCCGCCGGCATTGCGCGGAGATTTTGCGGCATCTCGGGTTCCGCCGTATGACGCAGACGGATCGCAGGGCGTTGTCGAGGTGGATTTCCGACGATCTTTGTGCGGGCGGGCAGCCGATCAATGCCATGCTCGAGCATGTTTTCCTGTGGTGCCGCGACCGCCGTATCTATGGGCCGTCGCGCAAGGAGCTGGAACGCCTCGTCCGTTCGCAACGACACCTCTATCTGGAGGCCCTGTTGGCCCGAGTCCGCGATCGGCTTGCGCCGGATGCGGTCGCCTTGCTGGAAGCCTCGCTCGCCGATCCCGATGGCCCGACCGGCTTCAACACGATGAAGGGGGATGCAGGTCAGGCGACGCTCGAAAACATTCTTGGCGTGACCGCCAAACTCGCCTTTATCCAACGGCTTGCTCTTCCCCGAGATTTCCTATCGGTCACGGGCAAGGCATGGGTCGATCAGATCGTTCGCCGGGTTGCCGGCGAGAAAGCCTCGGAGATGCGCCGGCATGTACCGGCGCGCCAGCTCGGGCTCTATGCCGTTTATCTGATGGCGCGGGAAGCTCAGCTTACGGATGCGATGGTCGACCTGCTGATCGAGACGGTCCATAAGATCGGATCGCGCTCGAAACGCAAGGTGGTGGGCGATATCGCGAAAGACATCGAGCGGGTCTATGGCAAGGAGCGACTCCTGGTCGAGATTGCCAGCGCTTCGATCGACGATCCATCCGGGCGCATCTGCGATGTCATTTTCCCAATCGCCGGCAAGGACAAACTGGCGGCGATCATCAAGGAAAGCCAGGCAAAGGGCGCCTTGGATCGGCGGATCTACAAGGTGATGCGGAGGTCATGGGCCAATCATTATCGCCGTATGCTGCCAAGCCTGCTTTCGGCACTGGAGTTCCGGTCGAACAACGCCGTGTGGCGTCCGGTGCTGGCGGCCCTGGACTGGATCAGAAGCAAAGTGGATGATGGATGCCGCTACGTGCCGCCGCACGCAGTGCCGGTCGACGAGGTCATTCCGGCGAGATGGCGCAGTTCCGTCATTGATGAAGAGGGGCGCGTAAACCGGATCAGTTATGAGCTTTGTGTCCTCGCGCAACTGCGCGATCGCATCCGTTCTAAGGAAATCTGGGTTGTCGGGGCGGACCGATACCGCAATCCCGATGACGATCTTCCCAAGGACTTCGATGCGCGGCGAGAAGCATATTACACAGGATTGAACCTGACGGCGGATGCGCGTGCATTTTCAAGCGCCATCCGGGAAGAGCTTGCTCAGGAACTGTTGCTCCTCAATGCCAATATTCCCCGGAACGACAAGGTTCGGCTGCTGTGGCGCGGCGAGAACCGTATATCTCTCACCCCGTTCAAACCCTTGCCCGAACCCAGGGGTCTCGCCTCGATCAAGACCGAGATCGGCCAACGCTGGCCGATGACCGGGCTGCTCGACGTACTGAAGGAGGCTGCCCTTGATACGGGACTTCTCGAAGCGTTCGAAACATCGGCCTCGCGTGTTGCACTGCCGAAAACCGCGCTGGATCAACGTCTCCTGCTATGCCTCTACGGCCTGGGAACGAATGCCGGGCTCAAGCGGATCGCCGGCGCCACCCCCGATGTCAGCTATGAAGAGCTGCTGCATGTCCATCGCCGCTTCGTTCATGCCGCGGCGCTCAAGGAGGCGTGTGCCAGGGTTGCGAATGCGACCCTGGCAATCCGCAATGCTGCAGTCTGGGGGGACGCCGGCACGGCCTGTGCGTCAGATTCCACAAAGTTCGGAGCCTGGGATCGCAACCTGATGACGGAATGGCATGCGCGTTATGGTGGACGGGGCGTCATGATCTACTGGCATGTCGAACGACGCGCGACATGCGTCTATTCCCAGCTCAAGCGCTGCTCTTCCTCCGAGGTCGCCTCCATGATCGAGGGCGTGCTGCGCCATTGCACCGACATGGAAATCCAGCGACAATATGTTGATAGTCATGGCCAAAGCGCGGTTGGCTTTGCATTTTGCCGGCTTCTCGGATTTGAGCTTGCACCCCGCCTGAAAGCGATCGCTCGCCAGAAGCTGGCTCTTCCCGATGTCGGCATGCGAACGCGGCTTCCCCACTTGCAGCCGATCCTCTCCAGTCCGATCAACTGGGATGAGATCGAGCAGCAATATGACGAGATGGTCAAATATGCAGCCGCGATGCAGACAAAAACCGCCGACCCGGAGGCGATCCTGCGCCGGTTTAGCCGCTCCGAGGTGATGCACCCGACCTACAAGGCGTTGAGTGAGCTGGGCCGCGCGGTCAAGACGATCTTCCTGTGCCGGTATCTGCGCGAGGAGTCCTTCCGCCGCGAAATTCATGAAGGCCTGAATGTCGTTGAAAACTGGAACAGTGCCAATGGGTTCGTTTTCTTCGGCAAGGGCGGCGAGATCGCCACTAACCGCATCGATGAGCAGCAGCTCTCGGTCCTGGCGCTACATTTGCTGCAAGCGTCGCTTGTCTATGTGAACACCCGAATGCTTCAGAGCGTGCTGGTGGAACCGAAATGGACGGGCCGGATGACGCCGGATGATTATCGCGGCCTCACACCGCTGATTTACAGCCACGTCAATCCTTATGGCCGCTTCGACCTCGATCTGAATAGCCGGATCGATTTTGGGCGGCTTGCTGCCTGACCGGGGCCTTTCCGCTCGCACCATTTGGGTGCACCCGAACGTGACGATCGGAAGTGACATATACGACATGTCACAAAAGGGTGGTTCCGTCACCAATGTTACTGTACGAGGGCAAAGCCACCCTAATGTGACGGATTTGCCCATGACCCGCGTCGGCTACGCCCGCGTCAGCACCATCGACCAGGATCTCGACATCCAGGTTGCCCGGTTGAAGGCAGCGGGCTGTGAAATCCTCCGCTCCGAAACAGGCTCGGGCGCATCGCGCACTGGACGCACGGAGCTTGAGACGATCATGCAGTTCCTGCGCGCCGATGACGAACTCGTCGTCCTGCGTCTCGATCGGCTCGGTCGCTCCACACGCGATGTTCTCAATCTGGTTCATGAACTCGACCAGAAGGGAGCCTCATTGCGGGTGCTTGAGCCGGAGGTGACGACGGCCGGAAGCATGGGGCGGATGGTGATCACCATTCTGGGCATGGTCGCGGACATGGAACTGACGTTCATCAAGGACCGGCAGCGCGCCGGGATCGAGGCGGCGCGCGCCGAAGGCGTCTACAAAGGCCGGAAGAAAAACATCGATGACGATGAAATCCGACGCCGGATCACCGCCGGCGCGAGCAAGGCCAGCGTCGCGCGCGACCTCAAGATCTCAAGAATGACCGTCTATCGGGCGCTTGACGTCATTCCTTCAAGGATCGGGCTGCCGGAAAAGCCGCCTTCTGTCACCATCGCCCTGCATCTGACCATCGAGAACTTCAACAAGCATGGTCGTGGCAGAAAGCCCGCTCGCGAGCGCATTGAGGCGATGCTGGAGCGGGATTACCAGATGCAAAAGACCGGGAACTGCGATTACACGCTGACCGTCGCCTATGATCAGGGTGCCGATGGCGTCAGCCTCGATGATGAGATCGCATCTCTCCAGACAGAGATGTTCAACATCGCAGAGAGCTACAGGTGCTCGATCGAGACCGATGTTTACGAGATTGGAGGACAAGAGCGAGCCTGGTAGATCGCCATGTTCAATCTTTGTTCTTCAACATGGCCAAAATCGCAGCTTCGGGCCGACTGGGCCAAGCTAAGACAGGAGTTCGATATGAAAGCAGTGATGCTTGCAGCAGCAGCGGGGTTGGCTCTGCTATCGGCAGTCCCGGCGGGCGCGCAAGGAATTGGCCACACATGGTTCATGCGCGGTTCGATCGTGGGTATTGATGAAGGTGGCCCGGTTGTATGCATCGGTAAAGCCGATGGTGCGGAAGTCGGTCAGGTTCTCGACGTGTATCGGAACGTCCCCGTACCGGGCGGCTCTTACAAGGGGACGGGACCCGCGTTCCGCCGGCAATTCGTGGGTCATGTGAGGGTCGATCATATCTACGACGATCACTTTGCCCATGTCAGCGTGGCCGACGGCAAACCCGCGAAGCATGACATCGTTGAGCTTCGTAGGGACTAACGAGTCCTTGCCTTCTCGCACTGCGGCCTGTCCCTGGCAGGTGTTCCACCATCGGGGCAGGTACGTAGTCGCCGCGGAGCAGCGATTGCTCTGCAACCGGGAAGAAAAAGGGCCGCAATTCTTCTTGACCCTGGACCACGGTCCAACCTGCAAGATCGAGCGGATGTCATGGGCACCTTTAAGATTGGCGAGCTCGCCGCGGCGGCGGGCGTGGGACGTGATACGATCCGATATTATGAACGGAGCGGACTGCTCCCTGCGCCGGATCGGACTGCCGCTGGCTACCGCCTTTACGGGGATGCCGACCTGGATCGGCTCAACTTCATCCGCTCTGCTCAGGAACTCGGCTTCACGCTGGAGCAGTCGCGGCAGCTCCTCACACTCCAGGCTTCGGATACCGCAACCGCGGCAGCCGTCCTTGAGATTACGCTTGCCAAGATCAGCGAAGCGGAAAGCCGCGTCAGACGACTCTCGCATATTCGGGATATCCTTCGCGAGCTCGCTGAGGAGTGCCCTGGCGAAGTTCCGGCGTCCGACTGTCCCATTCTCGTCTATCTCGCGGCGAAACGTAGTTCGCGCCGCGACGAAGCAATCAAGGAAAAATCGCTGCGGGAGCAGTAACCGTTATCAGGAAGGGAGCACCATGAAGACATGTATTTTCGTCGCAGCAGCGCCAATAATGTTCCTTGCGGCTTGCGTAACGACGCCGCCCACATCGGCGCAGATTGAAAGCTGCAGGGCCATGGAAGGGCAGATGGGCCTGCAGACGCTTCACGACCACAACGAGATGAAAGGGCAGGGGCGTAATCCCATGAACTTGTCACACGAGCGCTGCCAACAGATTCTGCACGACGCTCAATGAATTCATCCGGGTGACACATAGCCACTACGTCTTTCCTTCAAGAGGAGAAGCACCATGAACCTCAAAGACAATCTGCTGCCTCGCACGATCGGATGGAGCTTCGTGCTGACGGCCGCGCTCGCCTTGTCGGCGTGTGACCGCAAGAGCGAACAGACCTTGCCTGCAGCGAGCAACGCATCGACCGACTCCGCCGTACTCCCCGCCGTCGTGACCGATAATGGCAGCGACGCCCCGACCGACGCGAACAGCGACTATCCCCGGGACGATCATGAAGCGATGGAACGCCATCATCGGCAGGCCATGGACCATGATGCAATGCGCGCCGGCGGCGCGAACCAGAGCGCTCCGGCGCCCGATCCGGCGCCGACGAATTCAGCGATGCCGATGAAGGACATGTAGGGCGCAAGAAAAAAAAGGGAAGAGAGGATGCGTAACCGGATGGGCCTTCGCCGCTGGAGCCTTTGGCTCGCGCTCGCCCTGAGCCTGTCCGCGAGCGCCCAGGCGCAGGAGGGCGAGGATCATGCCGCCCACCATGGCGGCGGAGGCGACGCCTCGATGTCGGCCGACGGGGCGATGTCCGCCCCCTCGGCGCCGGGTTCGTCCGACATGGCGAAGATGATGAACCCCATGATGGATCGCATGATCAACGGCGAGGGGGAAAATGAGCACGGCCACGACTCTCGCCGTGCGGCCTTCTTCTCCCAGCTGCTCGCCTTTCCGGTGCTCGATGAAGCCGCCCGGCAGCGTGTCGCGGCGCAGGCCCGCGACCGGGTGAGCACAGGCCTGGCATTGATCAATGCCGCATCCGCCGAAGGCGCGCGCGCAACGACGATCTCGGCCCGGCTGAATGCAGCTCAGCGTATGCGCGAGGGCACGGACCTGTTCCGCGCTGGCTCTGCCGCACAGGCCGCGATCGGGGGGCTCCAGCCGCCGCGCGAGGTCGCCCTCTCCTGGTTTCGCGATCAGCTTGACATCGACCAGGCCGCGCCCGGCCATGCCGATCACTGGTTCGGCATCTCGCCCTCGCACCTCCTTCTCATGCTGTTCCTGGGACTGGTCAGCGCGACGCTGATCGCGCTACAGATCTTCCGCCTTCGGCGTATCGCGGTGATCGCCGGTGCGGTCGCCAGCGGCAAGGCGTCGGCAAAGCCGGAGCCGACGGCTGCTCCCCCCACTGCGAAGCTCCCGCCCGCGCCTGCACCCATTGCCGACAGCGCAGGCCTCGCGCCGAGCAATGCCGCCGCGCCCGCCGGGGCTTCGCTGCGCAAGCCCAAAAGCTGGGCAGGGCAGCTGCGCGTGGTCCAGATCGTACGAGAGACGCCGACGGTCCTGACGTTCCGCCTTGCGGACCCGAGTGCCGACCGGCTGCCGTTCGACTTCCTGCCGGGCCAGTTCCTGCAGGTCGAGGTAGAGCCCGAAGCGGGCAAGACCGCGCGCCGTTCCTACACGATCGCCTCTTCGCCGACTCAGCGGGCCTATGTAGAGCTGACGGTTAAGCGCGAGGAGCAGGGCGTGGTCTCGCGACACCTGCACGACAAGGTCGTCGCCGACGATCTGCTGAAGGTCAGCGGACCGTTCGGCGCCTTCACCTTCACGGGAACGGATGCCGAGAGCATCGTGCTGATCGCGGGCGGGGTCGGCATCACACCGATGATGTCGGTGCTGCGCTATCTCACCGACACCGCGTGGAAGGGCGATATCTTCTTCTTCTACGGCGCACGGTCGACCGAGGAATTCGTGTTCCGCGACGAACTCGAGCGGCTCGAACGCCGTTTTCCCAACCTCCATGTCGTCGCCGCGATGCAGCGCGCGCCCGGCACCGTCTGGATGGGCCCCGAAGGGCCGATCACCCGCGAGATGATCCTGGCCGCGGTGCCGGAGATCGCGAGCCGGCGGATCCATATGTGCGGCCCGCCGGCGATGATGGGCGCGATGCGCGGCGTGCTGGCGGAGCTCGGCGTCCCCGAAGCGCAGCTGCACACCGAGGCGTTCGGTCCGGCCTCGCTGCCGGCCGACCCCGAGGGTCTCGAGGTCAAGCCCGCGCCCGCGCCAGCGGATAAGGCGTCCCCGACTGTTGAGGTGGCGCCGAGCACGGTGACCTTCTCCGTGTCGGGCGTGTCGGCGGCCTTGCCCGCGGACGAGACCGTGCTCGAGGCGGCCGAGGGCGCGGGCGTCGAGATCCCCTATGCTTGCCGTGCGGGCACATGCGGCGCCTGCGTGGTCAAGCTGTTGCAGGGCGAGGTGACGATGGAGGTCGAGTCCGGCCTTGCGCCCGCCGACAAGGCGCAGGGCTATGTGCTGGCGTGCCAGGCGAAGGGGACGGGCACGCCGCTCGTGGTCGAAGCCTGATGCGCGAACGCAGCGACATCGCCGTCGGCCTGCTGGTCGCGTTCCTGCTGCTGTTCCCGTTCGGCTATCTCGTGCACGTGTCGCCCCGCTTTCCGGGTAGCCTCGCTGGCGGGATCATCGGGATCGCAGCGCTCGTGCTGATGCTGCTGACGCTTCCCTATGTCGCGGCCAAGCACATCGCCTGGGTCGACAAAGTGCTCTCCCGGCTCGTCAGCAAGCCTACCCTGCTCGCCATCCACATCTATGCCGGCGTGCTGGCGCCGATCCTGGGTCTGGTCCACGCCGCGCACAAGCTCGAAAGCCCGGTCGGACTGCTTCTGACCGTCCTCCTGCTGATGACGGTCATCACCGGCTTCATCGGCCGCTACCTGCTTGCCCAGCTTGGTCGGGCGCTGCGCGGACGCAGGTCGGAACTGGCCTCGCTTCGCGCCGCCTTCCTCGAGGAGCCGGCGGCGCCGACGCAGGCCGATACCGCAGCCCCGCCGCTGTCGGGCTGGAAGCGCTATCTGTTCGTCGCCGGGGATGCGTCCGCGGGCCAGCGCCCCCAGGACAAGGCGGGGATCGCCGCAGCGCTGGCTGATACCGAATTCGCGATCCGCGCCGAAGAGGCGACCAACACCCTGTTCGTGCGATGGCGGATCCTGCACATCCTGCTGGGCTGTCTCATCTTCGCGCTGCTCGCGCTCCATGTCGGCGCGGCGCTCTATTACGGGCTGCGCTGGCTATGAGCTGGCAGCGTCTTTCCTACGCCGTCTTCATCGCAGCCCTGCTGGTGATGGTCGCCGCGGTCGCAATCCGGATGCGATCGGACGCGCCGAGGGATGCCGGCCTGGTGGCGCAGCTCGTCTCGCCCGGCCCGCTCTCGAGCGCGCACCAGTCCTTCGCCGGCCAATGCACGGCCTGCCACACGCCGGGCAAGGGCGTCGAAACCCGGACCTGTCTCACCTGCCATGCGGGCACGGATTTCGGGACGAAGCAGTCGACTCAGTTCCACGCGAAAGCGACGCAGTGCACCTCCTGCCACGTCGAACATGAGGGAGAGCGCGGCATCATCCGCATGGATCACGCCGCCTTGCTCGACATGGCAAAGTGGCGGCAGCCTTCGGCGGGCATGTCGACAAACACTAGAAGCCTGACTCCCGAGACCGCGCTCAATTGCGCGAGCTGCCATGCGTTCCGCGATCCGCACCAGGCCCTGTTCGGCACCGACTGCGCGAGCTGCCACAAGACCGACAGCTGGAAGATCGTCAATTATCGCCATCCATCGGTCAATTCGACGCAGTGCGCCGAGTGCCACAAGGCGCCACCCAGTCACTTCATGGAGCATTTCAGCATGGTCTCGCAGCGCGCAGCCGGATCGAAAGCGCGCGTCGACCAATGCTATGCCTGTCACGCCACCGACAGCTTCAACAATATCCGCAAGCGAGGCTGGTATGATCACCATTGAGGCCGACTGGCTGAGCGCCTTCTTCCGGCTTGCGGTGATCGGCCTGGAACTGGCGGGCACGCTGACCATCCTCGTCGGCGCGGGGCTCGCAACCTTTCTGTTTGCGCGGCGGGCGAGGGCGGGCGACCGGACCGAGGCCTATAGCGCGTTCCGCTCGGCGCTCGGCCGCAGCATCCTGCTCGGTTTGGAATTTCTGGTCGCCGGCGACATCGTCAAGTCGCTGGTGATCAACCCGACGCTCGACGATCTCATCGTGCTGGCCGGGCTTGTGCTGGTGCGGACCTTCCTGAGCATCTCGCTTGGGGTCGAGATCAACGGCCACTGGCCTTGGGAGGAAACCCGGATGGCGCGGGAGAAGGCGCGTGCTGCGGCGTTGGATGGGTCGCCTATGACGGCTGGGGCCGCCGGACGCGGCGCAGCGCTCAAGGGATAGCAGATGGGAGGTGCATGATGATCGAGAGACGCGAATTGCTGATGGCCGGCGCCGGCCTTGCCGCCGCTGGAACGCTGGCTGGGCCGGCGGCGGCGCAGCAGCATCGAATGGAAGGGATGGCGATGTCGATGACGGACTGCATCGACGATTGCGTGGCTTCGCACCGCATGTGCCTGGAGACCGCCGCCTGGCTGACGAAGCAAGGCGGCGCGTCAGCCACGGCGTCGCTGATCGCCATGCTGAACGACTGTGCGGAACTGTGCGAGGCGACCGCCAACTCGATGCTGCGCGAATCCTCCCTCCATACCATCCTGTGTCGCGCCTGCGCTGACGGCTGCGAACGATGTGCGCGGGAATGCCTGAGCCACGTCGTGGGCGAGCGGATCAAGCGTTGCTCGGCTACCTGCAAGGATTGCGCCGCCAGCTGTCGGATGATGGCGGACATGGCCAGCTGAGTGTCCTAGAACGCGCCCAGGCGTAGTGGGGTCAAGCAGCTCCGGCACGATTGAAGCGATCCGTCGGCTCCACAATGTGGGACCGCTGCGAAGCTGGGTCGTACGGGCGCGAAAGCGGGACTGGTTAGGTATCGGCGGTAGCGCTTTTAGACTAGCCAGGCAGCGATCGCGCCAACCACCGACTTGGTTTCGGCAACGTCGCGGACTTGCACGGTATCCAGCCCGAGGTGCTTGGCCGGATAATCATTTCCGCCCGGGAAGATCGCGTCACCGAAGAAGATCATCTTGTCGAGTGCGACGCCGGTCTGCTCGGAAAGGCGCTTGAGGCCATAGGCCTTGTCTATCCCTTCGCGCGTGATGTCGATCGATGTCGCCCCGCCGATATTGATGCCAAAGCCTGGCAGCAACGGCTGGAGCAGGGCCTGCAATCTCTTGCGCTTGGCGTGATCGGGATCCCACGTGTCCTTGGCCTCGAGCGGCGCTTGCTGACCGAGCGCGGAGAATGTGATCTGGCTGCCGCGATCCTCGATCTGCTCGCCCCAGATGTTCTCGTTTGCATAGCCCGCCTGCCCGACCGTCTTGATTAGTGCTTCGCGGATGCGCTGGCTTTCGTCGCCGGTGAACAGATCGGCATAGATACGCGTCCATACTTAAACCCCGAGGCCTCCGACAAACCCGGGGCGGTTCAAGTTGATCAATAATCAGCCAGGCGAGCGTTCAATCACTGCGGCACCGATCCGAGTGAGCGTCTATTCCGACAATTTAGCCTGGGCCAGTCCGAGTGGCTGGTTCGGCGGTGGGCCTTGCCACGATCGCGCCGAAGCAAAAGCGGCGTGCGATTTACGTTTCGCTGTTCGCCAACTGCAGCAGGCGGCGTCGCTTTGCAGTGCTCGGGCTAGGCGGAGGCTTTGATGGCCGCCGTCTTCGGCCATCCGCGCCCAGCTTTTGCTAGTAGCCGAACTAAAGCGGACATTGCAGGCTGACCGCCAGCTTCGCAAATTACGTATACTGCCACCTCCAGGCCGATACCATCTCAACGGCAAGCTCCCTGGGGAGCGAGAATCGACCGGGCATGTGTCCGGTCGAACTGAAACTCAGACTTGAAGGAATCATATTTGCGCAAGAAAGCAGCGATTATCGCTTCGCTCGCAGCCTTTGGCGTCCTTGCCGTCGGCGCCGGGCCAGTTCTCGCCGATGGGATGCCGCCGGGCATGCCCGACCTTGAACAGACGCTCAAGGCGAAGCCGGCGCCGGCTCGGTCCGACACGGCCCAGATGCAAGGAATGCGACACCGCGAAGTACGGATGCACGGTGAGATGATGCAGGACCATCGGATCGCTATGCGGGAGATGGGAACCCAGGACGGAGCCTCCCGCATGTTGCATAGGTCGCGGGGCGGTTGCTGACCCTGCATTAAGCCAGCTCCGACCACGAGGCTGGGCGGCCAACGACCGTGGCCTAGTTCAACCGCAGCTTTGGCCCGCCGTTCTCCCACGGCGGGCCAATTGGCTTTTGCACTTCGCTGCCGGCCGCCATCAAGCGGGATCATGAATTCGCTTGAACTTGGGCCATGGTCCACCCCGCACGATCCCGCGCATGCTTGTCGCGATCCAAAGCGGATTCGTAAGTTACGTATACAGACTGCGTCTCGCTAGCAGCATTGAAGCTTCGGAATTGCCGGGATCGGAACGTCGACCGGGCAACAGGACGAACACTCGGAGACCCTCAATGCGACAGACGACATTTCGCGCGGCGACCATCAGCCTCTTCGCGACGCTAACCTTCGCCGCCGGCACCGCTCTCGCCCAGTCGACGCCCGCGCCCGCGCAGACTGCGCCGGCCCATGCCCACCAGCAGGGCATGGATCATGGCGGGCAGCAGATGCACGATCAGATGATGAAGGATCATCAGGCCGGCGCGCAGAAGCAGCAGCGGCAACCGGCCCAGCAGGATCAACAGGGCATGTCGGGGATGGCCGGCATGTCCGGCGGGTCGCCTGCATCGAACGGCTCGGGCATGGCCGGTAAGGCGAAGAGTGGCTGCTGCAAGATGCCGATGAAGAAGGCCAAGCCGGCCGCGAAGAAGACCGCCAAGCCCATGGCCGACAAGCCGATGAGCGACATGTGAAGTTTCCAGCCCCGATAAAACACCCCCCGGGGCTGAGGGCCCGCCGCCGCCCCCGCGGCGGGCCAGTTCTTTGACGATGCCCAGCGTCGCCCCGTGCTCCCAACTTTCAAAGCCGGGACCGAGCAACTGACGTGAGAGAGGAAACAGTGATGCGAAAACATCTTGGCGTCGGTGCTGCTGTTGGCTTTCTGCTCTTTGGCAGCACGCCGCTCCTCGCACAGGGTATCGGCCATAGCTTGTTCATGCGCGGCAAGATCGTCCGTACGGATGCGGGCGGCACAGTGGCCTGCCTGGGCAAAGCCGATGGCGCGCACATCGGGCAGATACTCGAAGTCTATCACGCAACGCCGCGCCACCGCCGCCTTGTCGGTCATGTCGAAGTCGACCAGATTTTCGACGACCATTACGCTCATTTCCGCGTGAGGGACGGGACGCTTCAGAAAGGCGATTGGGTGAGCCTAAAGCGCGTCCGGGCGTAACGCCAGAATTGGAATGCCAAGCGCCGCCCTCGCCAAAAGAAGACTCGGCCGAGTAACGCCTGTCTCGGCATAATTCCGATCAGGCGTGCGCGAATACGTTCAGGAGTCGATGAATAGTCATCGGCTCTGTTGGCGTGTCTGACCCTCAAGCCCGCGACCCCGATACCAGACTACCTTCTGCGGAACTTACTTATAGGCCACCCGGGCAAAGAGATTACTCCGTCAGGCCATCGATAGAGATGGAGTCAGGTTATGTTCGAGAAGGCGATCGGGACCATTAACGCGGCGGCCTCCTTCCGACACCGCTATGATAATTTCATCGGAGGCCGCTGGAGCGCTCCTGCGGGCGGCGAGTATTTCGCCGACACGAGCCCGATCAATGGCGCCCAGATCGCAGAGTTCGCGCTGTCGACGCCGGAAGATGTCGAGCGCGCGCTCGATGCGGCGCACGCCGCCAAGGATCAATGGGCAAGGATCGCGCCCGCCGAACGCGCCAGGATTCTCAATCGCGTCGCCGACCGGCTCGAAGACAATCTGGAGTTGCTGGCACTTGCCGAGACGATCGACAATGGCAAGCCGATCCGCGAGACCCGCGCTGCCGACGTGCCGCTTGCAATCGACCATTTCCGCTACTTCGCCGGCTGCATCCGGGCGGAGGAAGGCGGCATCTCGACGATCGATGCCGACACCATCGCCTATCATTTCCGCGAGCCGCTCGGCGTCGTCGGCCAGATCATCCCGTGGAACTTCCCGCTGCTGATGGCGGCGTGGAAGATCGCCCCGGCGCTGGCGGCGGGCAACTGCACCGTCATCAAGCCCGCATCCCAGACGCCGCTCACCTTGCTGATGTTCGCCGAGCTCACCGCCGACATCCTGCCGCCCGGCGTGCTCAATGTCGTTACCGGCCCGGGACGGACCGTTGGCCAGGCGATCGCCGCCAATCCGCGCATCGCCAAGGTCTCGTTCACCGGCGAGACCGTCACCGGCAAGCAGATCATGCACGCCGCGGCGGACCATCTGATCCCCCAGACGATGGAGCTTGGCGGCAAGTCGCCCAACATCTTCATGGCGGACGTGCTCGACGAGGACGATGCCTTCTTCGACAAGGCGCTCGAAGGCTTTACTTTGTTCGCCTTCAACAAGGGCGAGGTCTGTACCTGCCCGTCGCGCGCCCTGATCCATGAGTCGATCTTCGACCGCTTCATCGAGCGCGCCGTGGCGCGCGTCGCCGCGATCCGCCAGGGCGATCCGCTCGACCCGTCGGTCCAGGTCGGCGCGCAGGCGTCGGAGGACCAGCTCCACAAGATCCTGGGCTATATCGATATCGGCAAGGCCGAGGGCGCGCAGTGTCTGGTCGGTGGCGCCAGGGCGCTGCCGGGCGGTGCGCTCGACCAGGGCTATTTCGTGCAGCCGACCGTGTTCGTGGGTCAGAACCACATGCGCATCTTCCAGGAGGAGATCTTCGGTCCCGTCCTGTCGGTCACCACGTTCAAGACGGTCGAGGAGGCGATCGCACTTGCCAATGACACCGCCTACGGTCTTGGCGCGGGCGTCTGGACCCGGAGCGGCAACACCGCCTACCGGCTCGGCCGCGCGATCGAGGCCGGGCGGGTCTGGACCAACTGCTATCATCAGTACCCCGCCCATGCCGCCTTCGGCGGATACAAGGCATCGGGCTTCGGGCGTGAAAACCACCGGATGATGCTCGATCATTATCAGCAGACCAAGAATCTGCTCGTCTCCTATGACGAGCACGCGCTCGGCCTATTCTGACCCCTCGCTCAAAGGAGAAACGGACATGGCGAAAACCATGAAGGCGGCGGTCGTCCGCGAATTTGGCAAGCCCCTGGTCATCGAGGACGCGCCGATCCCGACGGTCGGCCCCGGGCAGGTCCTGGTCAAGATTGCGGCAACCGGCGTGTGCCATACCGACCTGCACGCGGCAGAAGGGGACTGGCCGGTCAAGCCCAACCCGCCCTTCATTCCTGGCCATGAGGGCGTCGGGCATGTCGCCGCCGTTGGTGCCGGCGTCACCCATGTGAAGGAAGGCGACCGGGTCGGTGTGCCCTGGCTCTACACCGCCTGCGGGCACTGCGTGCATTGCCTGGGTGGCTGGGAGACGCTTTGCCACGAACAGCAGAACACCGGCTATTCGGTCAATGGCAGCTTTGCCGAATATGTCCTCGCCGATCCCAACTATGTTGGTCACCTTCCCGACAATGTCGACTTCCTCGACATTGCGCCGATCCTCTGCGCGGGCGTCACCGTCTACAAGGGATTGAAGGCCACCGAGGCCCGACCCGGCGAGTGGGTGGTCGTCTCCGGCATTGGCGGGCTCGGCCACATGGCGGTGCAATATGCCCGAGCCATGGGTCTCAATGTGGCCGCGGTCGACATCGACGATAGCAAGCTCGACCTCGCTACACGCCTTGGCGCCACACTGACGGTCAACGCGCGCAACGAGGACCCTTCGGCAGCGCTCAAGAAAGCCATTGGCGGCGCGCACGGGGCGCTGGTGACCGCCGTTTCGCCCAAGGCGTTCCAGCAGGCGCTCGGCATGGTCCGGCGCGGCGGCACGGTCGCGCTCAACGGCCTGCCGCCGGGCGACTTCCCGTTGTCGATCTTCGACACCGTGCTGAACGGCATTACCGTGCGCGGCTCGATCGTCGGCACGCGGCTCGATCTGCTCGAGGCACTGGCGTTCGCCGGCGAGGGCAAGGTCAAGGCCACGGTCCATGCAGACAAGCTGGAGAACATCAACGACGTCTTCTCCCGCATGCATCATGGCGACATCGAGGGCCGGATCGTCCTCGACCTCGCCTGAAGCCGACTTCGCGAAAGTACAGTTCATGTCTCCCTTACATATCCGGCCGATCGCGCGGCGCCGTTTCGTCCAGGGGCTGGCGATCGGCGGCGCGGTTGCCGGCTTCGCCCCGGCGCTTCTCGCGCGATCCGCCCCAGTCTCGCCCGCCGAGCTTAGCGGGACCGAGTTCGACCTCGAGATCGCCGAGCTGCCAGTCAACTTCACCGGCAAACGCCGTATCGCGACCGCCGTGAACGGCAGCGTGCCCGCGCCGGTCCTGCGCCTGCGCGAAGGCGACACGGTCACGCTCCGTGTGCGCAACGGCCTCAAGGAGATGTCGAGCATCCATTGGCACGGCATCATCGTGCCGGCGGAGATGGACGGCGTGCCCGGCATCAGCTTTGCCGGCATCGCGCCGGGCGAGACCTTCACCTATCGCTTCGAGGTCCGCCAGAGCGGAACCTACTGGTATCACGCTCACACGCTCGCCGAGCAGACGGGACTCTATGGAGCGATCATCGTGGAGCCGAAACAGGCGCCGGCGGCGCGGGCGCCCGATCGCGACTATTGCATCGTGCTCAGCGACTGGTCGGACGAGCCGCCGCTGCAGATCTTCCTCAATCTCAAGAAGCAGAGCAGCTACTATAATTTTGCGCAGCCGACCGCCGGCGATTTCCTCAAGGATGTCGGCACCATGGGCTTGGGCAAGGCGCTCGAGCGGCGGCGGATGTGGAACAGCTCGCGGATGAACCCGACCGACTACAGCGATGTCTCTGCCGCGACCTACACCTATCTGATGAACGGCGCGCCGCCCGCCGGCAACTGGACCGGTATCGCCGCGCCCGGCGAGCGCGTGCGCCTGCGCTTCGTCGGCGCGGGGACGGCGACGTTCTTCGACGTGCGGATCCCCGGGGTCGAGCTGACGGTCGTATCGACCGACGGGCAGCCGGTCGAGCCGGTCACGGTCGAGGAATTCCGGATCGGCCCGGGCGAGACCTACGACGTCGAGTTCACCATGCCCGAGGGCGGCGCCCGCACCATCTTCGCGCAGGCGATCGATCGGAGCGGCTATGCGCGTGGCACGATCGCACCGGCCCCGGGCATGGCGGCAGCCGTGCCGCCGCTCGATGCCCGGACCTGGCTCGAGCCGGTCGACATGATGGGCGCGATGGCGACGATGGGCGCAATGGGAGGCGACGCGCATGCCGGGCACGGCATGACCGAGATGCCGGCCAGGGCACGGCACGCCCGCACCGAATATGGCGCCAATACCGACATGCGCGTCGACTATCCGCGCACCAATCTCGACGATCCCGGCGCCGGGCTGCGCGGGCGCGGCTGGCGCGTGCTGACGCTGGCCGATCTGCGCACGCCGGGCGGCGATCCCGACCCGCGCGAGCCCGAGCGCGACATCGAGCTGCATCTGACGGGCAATATGGAACGGTTCATCTGGTCGCTCGACGGCATCAAGCTCAACGATTCCAGGCCGCTTCATTTCAAGCCAAACGAGCGGCTGCGCGTCACCTTCGTCAACGACACGATGATGGCGCATCCGATGCATCTGCACGGCATGTGGAGCGATGTCGAAGGCCCGGACGGCGCCTTCCAGGTCCGCAAGCATACGGTCGTGGTCCAGCCCGCCCAGCGGGTGAGCTTCCGCGTCACCGCCGACGCCATGGGCCGATGGGCCTTCCACTGCCATCTGCTCTATCACATGGCGGCCGGCATGTTCCGGGAGGTGGTGGTCGCATGATCCGGATTTTCCCCTCGCGCGGCATCGCTCTTGGCGCTGCCCTCTTCCTGGCGCCGGCGATCACGGCTCCCGCCCTCGCGCAGGATGCCTCGCCCCCGTCGCCCGCCGCCACCCCTGCCCAAACGGCCACTCCCGCTCAGCACACCCCTTCCGCGCAAGGCTCTCAGGACCATGCGGGCATGGACATGCCGGGCATGGATATGACCGACACGAAGGCGTCCGGTAACGGCGCCACGATGGACATGGGCTCGATGCAGGGTGGCAAGGCCCCGCCGGACGCGCGCAACTCGGACGATTATGCCGACGGCTATCGCAACTCGACGCTGCCGGGCTATGAGATGGCCGACAAGCTCTCGATCCCCAAGATACTTGTCGATGAGCTCGAATTCGCCAGCGGCAACGAGGGTCAGGGCGTGGGTTGGACCGTGCTCGTCACCAAGGGTCAGGACAATGACAAGCTCTGGCTGCGCAGCCAGGGCCTCAAGAACTCCCGCGACCAACGTCTCGATCCGGAGAGCAGCGTCGAGGCGCTGTGGTGGCACAGCAAGAACCCGTTCTGGGGCACGCTGCTCGGGGTCAGGCAGGATCTCGGCAAGGGCGCGACGACATGGCTGGCCGCCGGCGTCGAGGGACTGGCGCCTTATTGGTTCGACGTCCAGCTCACCGGCTATGTAGGGACCGATGGGCGTCTCGCGGCGCGCGCCAAGGCCTCCTATGAGGTCCTGTTCACCAATCGGTTGATCCTTACGCCGCAGGTGGAAACCAATATCTATTCGAAGCGGTCGAGCGATCGGCAGCTCGGCAGCGGCTTCAGCAATGTCGAGCTGAGCGGACGGTTGCGCTACGAGGTGTCGCGCAAGTTCGCGCCCTATATCGGCTTCGTCTGGGAGCGCGCATTTGACGGCACGGCCGATTTCCGTCGCCTGCGCAGGGAAGGGCCTTCCGAACACAGGCTGGTGATCGGCTTGCGCGCCTGGTGGTGATCCGCGGATGGCCACTCGAGGGATCGACCGCGAACGCGCCGCGTGACAAGGCTGGATCGCAAGCCAACGGTCGCTGGCCGGCCTCCTTTTTCGTCTTGTTGCTCGCGGCGGCTGCGGCGTCGGCGGGACAGACGGCCATTCTCGCCTTCCTTCCGGCACTGGTCGACCCGGCTCGTGGCGCGCTATCGTCAAGCGCTCATGATTTTCACGTCGCGAGCCTGACCGCGGTCCATCCCCTGGCAGCCTTGCTGGCGGCGCCGCTCTGGGGCTGGATCGCGGACCGGGTCGACTATCGGGCGATGTTGCGCGCAGCGCTGGTCATCCTCGCGCTGGTGACCGCGCCGATCGGCCTCGTCGGGTTGCCTGAGCTTTATGCATTGCGTCTGGTGGCGGGGATGGCGTCGGCCGCCATCATACCGTTGGGCTTGCTCTGCGCGAGCTTTGCCGCAAGCGGGCGCGCGGACCAGGCGCGCCGCTTCACCTGGCTGACCGCCTTCGTGTTTCTGGGCGATCTCGCCGGTCCGCTGGTGGCGGAGGTCTCGGCCGCGATCCTGCCCCGCGCTCCCCTCATGATCCTCGCTCTCGGCATCGGTGCCGTCGGGGCGGCGCTTTGCGCCGTGCGTCTGCCGCGCTGGTGTGCACCTTGCATCGATGGCGGAGACCTGCCCGCGCCTACGCTCGGCGCGACGTTGATCCTGCTTTTTATCACGATCGTCGCGGGCGGCGGGCTGGCGGCGATGCATGTCAATCTCCTGGTGACGCGGAGCGCCATTTCGCTGAGCCGCGAAGAGATCGCCTGGATGCTCAGTCTCTGCGGATTGGGCATGCTGGCGGCACAGATCTTCCATGCAAAGCTGGATTGGCTGGTCACTGTGCCGAGGCGGCTTGCCGGATTGACGCTGGGCCTGCTGGCTGTGGCACTTTTCATGTTTCCTGTCGCCGCGAGTATGGCCGAGCTCAGTGGGATCATCGTTGCTGCCGGCTGGAGCTCGGCAACCCTTCGATTGGTCACCAGCTTCTGGATCAGCGGCGGCGGGGCCCCTTCAGGCGTGAAGCTCGGTTTCCAGCATTCCGCCGCCAGCATCGGGCAGGCGCTCGCGCCGCTGGCGATAGCCATCGTCGCTCCCGGGGCGCAGCCGCTCGTTCTGTGGGGGATTGGTGGTCTATCGCTAGCGCTGCTTGTGTCCCTGCCGCTAGCCTGGAGGCCGCCCGCCATCGTAAAATCATCTGCGTGATGAGGGGAGGGGCGCATTGATGCGTATAGAAAAGAAGGGGCCTCTGCCCCATGCTTATCGTTCTTCCGGGAGTCATTTCATGAAGACCCGCCTATTCGTCGCCTTGCTGTTCCTCGCCATGCCCGGCGTAGCGCTTGCGGCCAGTGATATCGTCGTCCACCGGGATCCGGGATGTGGATGTTGCGAGAAGTGGGCGCAGGCCGTGCGCGCGAAGCTGGGACGCAAGGTCGTCATGCGTGACGATGCGTCGCGCAGCGAGCTTCAGCGCAAGGCCGGCATGCCCCGGACGCTGGCATCTTGCCACAGCGCGATCGTCGATGGCTATATGATCGAGGGCCATGTCCCGATATCCGACGTCAAGCGCTTGCTGGCGACCCGTCCTGCGGGCGTCAAAGGCATTGCGGTTGCGGGGATGCCGATCGGTTCGGAGGGCATGGAAGTGGCAGGCGCTGCCCGCCAACCCTATACGGTGGTGGCCTTCGGCAGCGCCGGTCAGCGAATTTTCGCCCGCCATTGATATCGCGCGGTTTGCAGCATCCTGCAGAATTGCCCGGTGGTAGAGGACCCCGCTGTCGAGTGTAGAACCTTGTGTCAAGCGAGCTGATGGCGTCCCTACCCCTACCTACACTGAAAAAGCAACGATTTGTCTTGTAAGTTGTTCGCGGTCGTCTCCCTGATTTGCCTGAATTTGGCCCAAAATGTGGAACGATTGTGGGACCGTTTGCCCACCGAAAGTGTGAGAACGGCCCCAACATTCCCGATCAGGGCCCCGAACCGATGGCACTCACAGCATTGAAGGTGAAAAACGCGAAGCCCGGTCGCCATGTCGATAGCCGGGGCTTTGCCTGATTGCACTTTGCGTTCGCTTGCATTACATCGTCATGCAGAAAGGAAATCGACATGGCCGCAAACGCTCTTGTGCAGACCCGGATCGACGGAGCGGTGAAGGAGGAAGCCGCGACCGTGCTGGCTGCTATGGGGCTGACCGTCTCCGATGCCGTGCGCCTGATGCTGACCCGCGTTGCCCGCGACAAGGCCTTGCCGTTTGAACCGCTGGTGCCCAATGCCGAGACGATCGAGGCCATGAAGGAAGCGCGCGAGGGAAAGGGCAAGCGGTTCGCCACGGTGGTCGACCTGATGGCCGACCTCAATGCGGACGATTGAACGCTTCGGGCGGTTCAAGCGCGACTACAAGCGGGAGAAGAAGGGGCAGCACGCCAAGACGCTGGACGCTGACCTGATCCCGATCATCGAGGCGCTGGCATCCGACGAGCCGCTTGAACCGCGCCACCGCGACCATGCGCTGACCGGCGACTGGCGCGACCATCGCGATTGCCACATAAAGCCCGACCTCGTGCTGATTTACCGCAAGCCCGATGACGACACCTTGCAGCTTGTGCGCTTGGGATCGCACGCGGAATTGGGTTGGTGACGCCCGCGCATGGCGAGCTTATACGTTTGTCGGGTATGTCAGCCAGAGGCACGATTACGGGTTAGGTGTGATCAGCGAGCATCCGATGCCAACAAGCTTTTGCAGAAGACATCAATCGCAGAGATGCATTCGGCAGGCGCTGCTTGAAACAAAAATGAGGGCCATAAATCACTTTCACCCTCAAATTCTGACAAATTTGCCGTTAGTTCACGACTGGTGAGCGAGAAATGAGCCGATCGCGTTGGGCTTGAAGAGCCGACCGCTCGCTCCACCGTCGTGACCCCTACGTTGATGACCGGCGGATGCTGGCCCGGTAGACGATGCTGCCGAGAGCGACGACGACGCCCATGATGGCAAAAGATTCCATGCTCGAATGGCTCAAAAGCCAGATCGTGAGAAGGAAGGCGGAGTGCCGGCGCTGGGCCGAGCACCACACCCATCCCGAGCGCGGCGATATCACCGTGGCCTAGGCGCTGGAGATGGAGCGGCCTGTCCTGCAGCCGATCCTGGCGCCCTTCGATGGCTTCCATGAGAGCGAGCATGCCGTCACCGGCACCTGCCTCATCAGCTTCGACCGCAACCGCTACTCGGTCATGTCCAGGGCGGCGCGGCGCACGGTGCAGGTGCGCGCCTATGCGGGCCGGATCGTCATCCGCTGCGGCGAAGAGATCGTCGGGGAACATGAGCGTCACTTCGGGCGGAACCGCACCATTTACGATCCCTGGCATTATCTGCCGGTTCTGGCCCACAAGCCCGGTGCCCTGCGCAACGGCGCGCCGTTCCAGGACTGGGAGTTGCCGCCATCCCTCCATCGCCTGCGACGCAGGCTGGGGCACGGGGATGAGGCGGATCGCAGGTTCGTGCGGGTGCTCTCGGCCGTGCTCACCGATGGCTGGAGCAGGTCGAGGCGGCGGTGCGCGAAGCGCTGGCGAGCGGAACGGTCAGCGACGACCTGATCCTCAACATCCTCTCCCGTCGCCGCGAGCCGGCGACGCCCCATAGCATCGTCACTTCGGAAGACCGGATGCTGAGTCACCCGCCGATCGCCGACTGTGCCAGCTATGACCGACTGCGAGGCTATGATGCAGCGGCATGAGATGATCGACACAATGCGCGGCCTGGGCCTCAAGGGCATGGTGGCCGCGTTCGACGAGGCCGTCACCACCGGCCTCCAGCGCCAGCGCACCACCATGGAGATCCTGACCGATCTGCTCCGCGCGGAAGCCACCCATCGCGACGCCGCCTCGATCCGATATCGCATGACGGCCGCGCGGCTGCCGGTGGTGAAGGACCTGGAGCGGTTCAGCTTCGAAGGGACGCCGATCAACGAGGGACTGATCCGCTCCCTGCATGATGGCTCCTTCCTACCGGCGCGTCGCAACATCGTGCTCGTCGGCGGCACGGGCACCGGCAAGACCCACCTCGCCATCGCGATTACCGCCAACGTCGTGCGCAAAGGGGCTCGGGCACGATACTTCAACACCGTCGATCTGGTGACACGCCTCGAAGAGGAGGCCCGGATCGGCAAGGGCGGGACCCTGGCGGGACAGCTCTCACGGCTCGACCTGGTGGTGCTCGATGAGTTGGGATATCTGCCGTTCGCGCGCTCTGGTGGCCAGCTCCTGTTCCACCTGATCAGCAAGCTCTACGAACGCACCAGCGTCGTTATCACGACCAACCTCGCCTTCGGCGAATGGCCTACCGTGTTCGGGGATCCCAAAATGACCACGGCTCTGCTCGACCGCGTCACTCATCACTGCGATATCGTCGAGACCGGCAACGACAGCTGGCGCTTCAAAAACCGCAGTTAGCCGCCACTCTCACCCCAGCTTCAAAACGAACTTGCGCTGTGTACGCCTCCGGCCGGGCTACGCCCGACCTCCGCCGCACACAGCGCAGGGCATCAACCCTCCGCTCAATCTCGAAAAGGGGGTCCCCCTTCAACGCCTATACGGGGTCCCGTTTGCGCGCCGTTTGACAAAGTGAATGGCAGACTGCCGATCACCCCGGCATTGCTGCTGACCGCGAATTATACCTACACCGATTCCGTCCGGAAGGGTGGCGGCGAGCCCGCTTTCGACGGCAGTTCGCTTGACGGAACGCCGCTCGACAAGACGCCCAGGCACATGGCCAACGTTCGCCTGGACTGGCAAGCGACCGAGCAGATCGCGGCCTATGTGCTCGGCTACTACTCGGGCAAGCAGACTTTCAGCGGGTTCCGCAACGGCGCGCTCAACACCCGCACCCGTGAAGGGAGCACGACCTTCGATGTCGGCATCAATTTCACGATCAATGAGAATTTCGCGCTGAGGGCGGCGGTGCTCAACGTCACCGACAAGATCGTGCCGGTCGATGACCGCGGCCGGTTTGATGGTCTCGACGGCAGCTGGATGCTCGATGAAGGGCGCCGCTTTTGGGGCACGGCAACGATCAGCTTCTGATCGATCAGGCCGGCCTTCTGCCTTCGCGTTCGAATATTCGCTGAATGCAGAGAGTCGGCCCCTTTTCATCCATGGATCCCGATTCAAGAAACGTTTCTAAAGTCAGAATTCAGTGATCAGTGGATTCGATCTCCGTAAGGAGCGGGGTGGGAGCACATAACCCTGACCGGCGAAGAATATCGCTGGCCAAAATTCTTAGCGTAGGATTTGGTCCCCTCCTGGAAACGCACCATGATCGCCATGTGCGGCATCGAGCGCGTCAGTCGCATTTGCGCCCGATGCCAACTGTCATGGATCCGTCCAAGCTGGTGACGGGGCGCGAAACGGCGCGGCAGTTTTTGCCCTTGCGGGGACGCCGGAGGGCTTTGCGCTCAGAGGCTGTCATGCACACCTGTTCATACAGCCATTATCGGCAAAAGCTTGCCCATCGACGCGCACGCGGCGCCGGTAACGGGATTGGTACCGAGACTTTTCCTCCGGCGATAGCGACTGGAATGAACAGTCCCGTGAGCCGGGCGGCATCTGAGCAATCGCGGGCGAGGATAGAGCAGCCATCGACCCGGCTGCCAGACCTGCGAACAGAAGTTTGGTGCGCATGGACAAAAGGTTCACCGAAACTCGCATCCAAGTGTGGCGTTTGTCGACAGAACGTGGCTAGCCCACGAGCAAGGGTTGGCTGGGACTGCGCGGCATCGGACTCCTCGATCGATCACTGTGCAATTTGCGCCTCGCTGTCGTCAGACCGGGGTCTGAGCCAAAGACTGGCGACAAACCAGGCGAGCGCTACCGCCCCGGCAGAAAAGACGATATCTCCAGGAACCCTCAGCCACACCAGCAGATCGACCACCGGTTGCTGCATGAACTCGGCCGAGCGAGCGTACCAGTAGCCCTTGTCAATCGCGGCGGTCAGCTGAAGCGTACCAAGTGGCAGCAAGGTCAGGAGCGCCATCAACGCAAGGCCGATGTTGAAGCACCAAAAGCTCGTCTTCAGCACGCCTTCGTTCCAGATCAGGTTCGGCAACATGCCACGCAGGCAGAACAGGACGAGCCCGACGCCCAACATGCCGTATACGCCGAACAATGCGGTGTGTCCGTGCAGCGGCGTCAGATTGAGACCCTGCATGTAATAGAGCGACAGCGGCGGATTGATGAGGAAGCCGAACAGGCCTGCTCCGACGAGATTCCAGAAGGATACCGCCAGGAAGAACATGACGGGCCATTTATAACGCTGCATCCAGGGTGTCGCGCTGCTCAGCTTCCAGTGTTCATAAGCTTCGAAGCCAATATAGGCGAGCGGCACGACCTCGAGCGCTGAGAAGCTCGCGCCAAGCGCCAGCACCGCGATCGAGGTTCCCGCGAAGTAGAGATGGTGCAACGTTCCCAGCACTCCGCCTGCCATGAAGATGATCGTGGCAAACAAGACGGCGACCGTGGCGGTGGGTGTCGGAATGAGGCCGAGGCGCGTGAAGAGGAAGGCGATGACCGCGGTGGCGAACACCTCGAAAAAGCCTTCGACCCACAGATGGACCACCCACCAACGCCAATATTCAATCATGGAGAGCGCTGTATGCTCATTCCAGAACAGCCCGGCACCGTAGAAGAGTCCGATGGCTACGGCGGATAGGAAAAACAGCATCGTGATGTGGCGGGATTCGGACTTCTCTTTGAGCGCAGGCCAGAGCGCCCGGCCGACGAGCACAAGCCAGAGCATCAGGCCGATGAAGAGAAACCACTGCCAGAAGCGCCCCATATCGACATATTCCCAGCCCTGGTGTCCGAACCAGAAGTTCCTCTCCAGTCCCAGTTTCTGCATCACCGCGAGCCATTGCCCGGCAAAGGAGCCCACGACGATAATCAGGAGGCAGGCCCAGAGGATGTTGGCACCCAGAGCCTGGAACCTCGGTTCATGGCCCGAGATCGCAGGAGCTATGTAGAGGCCCGTTCCCAGCCAGGCTGTCGCGATCCACAGCACGGCAAGCTGCGTGTGCCAGGTGCGGGTGATCGAATAGGGCAGGATCTCGGCCGCTTCATAGCCATAAACCAGCTGCCCCTCGACCTGATAGTGGGCCGTCATTGCACCCAGCATGATCTGCGCGAGAAACAGTGCGAGAACGACCCAGAAATATTTGGCTGTCGCCCGCATCGAAGGCGTCACCGCGATCTCGCGCAGCGGATCTTTCGCGGGGAGGTCGTGCTCCTTCTCCCTTCGTCCGTGCGTCACCGCATGGTGCCAACCCAACAGCGCGATGCCGGCAAGCAGGAAGGTGACGCTGAAGGCCGACCAGATGAATGTACTTGATGGTGGGCGATTCCCGACCAGCGGCTCGCTCGGCCAGTTGTTCGTATACGTTGTCGTCCGCCCTTGTCGTTCCGTTGTGGCCGCCCAGGCCGTCCACCAGAAGAAGGAGGTCATGGCGGCTCGGTGCCCTGCGTCGGGGACCGTATCGTTCTTCATGGCATAGTTTTCGCGCAGCTCGGCCGTGGCGGGGTCGTTGCCGAACAGATTGACGTAGTGCTTTGCCACCCGCTCGATTGCCACCGCGCGATCGTTGCTGATCGTGATGGTATCCGTGCTCGCTTCAAACGTGTTTCGGCGCATTTCCGTTTGCAGCCGCCGCTGGAGGAGCGCCTTGTGTTCCTCGTTTAAACTCTCAAAGGCGCCGCCCAGATCCCGCTGTGCCCAGAGATCGAGAAGTGCCAGTGATTCCCGGTGCAACCAGTCGGCTGACCAATCGGGCGCTACGTAGCCGCCGTGTCCCCAGATCGAGCCCAGTTGCATGCCGCCCATAGATTGCCAGACCTGGCGGCCACGCTGCATCTCGGCACGGGTGAAGACGGTTTCGCCGTTTGCGGTCACGACCTTGGCGGGAAGCGGCGGCGCCTGAATGCTGATGTCGCGGCCAACCAGAAGCAGGACGGCAAAAGAGACTGCCAGCAATGATAGAAGCCAAATCCAGAGCTGACGTGTTCGATCCATGGTTCTCCCCTATGGGCTACGAGGCGGTACAGCAAAGCGACTAGCGCGCTGCGCGCCGTGCCATCATGCCGCCCGTGATCAATTCTTCCTGGGGGCAGGCTGATCCGATTGAACGACCGGACCGCCTTCCGCTTCCCACCGGTCGACACAGTCGCAATCGTCATAGGCATCGACCGCCAAGGTCTCGGCGCCGGCTTTTGCCTGTGATCCTTCTACAGGCGGAAAGAGGATCGTCAGAAGCAGCACAGAGTTTTCCGCGCCCTTGACCGAGTGCGGCGCGCCTCCTTCGAGATAGACCCACTGGTTACGCCGCAGTTCGATCGAGCTTGCGCTGAGCTCGACTTTCACATGGCCCTCGAGGCAATGCAGCATGATGCTGCCCGGCACCTGATGCTGGCGCATTTCGGTGCCGCTCGGGATCACCAGCCGGATGGTTTCGAAATGGTCCGCCTTCACGATCGCTGTGGAATGTTCTTCATGTGTCGTCACGTTCTCGGGCAAGAGATCGACGACTTCTCCGGGCGCTGCGTGGTGAAGGGCCATATCGTTCAATTCCTTTCCGTGTTCGTGGTTTTATGATTGGAGCAAGACGGGCAAGCGGACTGCCGCGTGCGGTCCGGCTTGGAGCGTCCAGCGCGCAATACCTTTACCCATCGCGCGCCGATTTGGAGTCCTGCGGCGATCCATGACCGCGACGCGCGGCGACGACCGTCAAAGGGAGCGGGATCGACCGGTTCACCACATTCTGGACAGAACATGTCACGTTCCTCCTTTTCGGCTTCGATGCGCCAAGACGTCAATCATCCATCTGGCGCCGCAGGGGTTTCGAACCGATCGGCCGCGTTACGCTCGAAGAGCGACGCGAGATCTCGCCGCTTCGTCAGCAGGTCGGCAAGCGTATAGCGGTCAAGTACCGCCAGGAACGCGCCGAGCGCCTCCTTCAGCACGCCCGTCAGCCCACATGCAGGCGCGACCACGCATCCGCCGCAGTCAACGAGATCGAAGCCGTCCTCGGTCTGGCGTATGAGTGCGCCGATGTTGATCTCTTCGGGCGGCCGCCCCAGGCGGATGCCGCCCGACCGTCCACGCACACTCTCCACATCACCACTGCGTGCGAGTTGGTTCACCACCTTCATCAAGTGATTCTGCGAGATTCCGTAGGCCTGCGCGACCTCACCGATCGAGCACAGGCGGTCAGGCCGCGCGCCCAGATAGAGCAGCACGCGCATCGAATAGTCGGTGAACAGGGTCAGTTTCATGGGGCGTTCCCACTCTCTTCCTCAGCTCGTCGCATTAAGATGTATTCATCTTGCATGTTTTCAGGGAAAAGTATAGATGCATTCGGGATACATGATTGGAGTCGGGCGAATGACCGAGCTGGAACTGAAGGATGAGGCGCTCAAGCAGCTTGTCGACGCCTTCTACGCGCGCGTTCGCGCAGATGCCGACCTGGGGCCGATTTTCAACGACGCGATCGATGACTGGCCGGAACATCTCGAAAAGCTGGCGGCGTTCTGGTCATCCGTCATGCTCGCCAGTGGCCGATACAAGGGCCAGCCCGTGCCAGCGCACCTGAAGCACAGGTCGAGGATAACGCCAGCGCTTTTCGACCGCTGGCTCGCGCTGTGGGACTGTACGACAAACGAGATGATGGCGCCCGACGCAGCTGCGGCTCTGCAGGCGAAAGCGAAGCGGATTGCCGAGAGCCTGCAGCTTGCCATGTTTTTTCGGCTCGATCGGCCAAGCGTCGCTGACGGCGAGGCCGGGTCCATTCATTGCGAACGGCGAGTACCCACCCATGCCTGACATTCTACCCTATCGTTCGACGCCGGTGTTCGATCAGGACACGCTCCCGGCCGCCCTGCGGGCACGCCATGATACCAAGGCGGGTGTCTGGGGTTTGATCCGCGTTCTGGAGGGTGAGCTTCGGCTGACCTATCTCGATCCACCGTCGGAGGTTGTCCTGACGCCCGAACGGCCCGGATTGATCTTGCCGCAGCAGCCGCACTTCGTGACGCCCATCGGCGCCATGAAAATGCGGGTCGATTTCTATGATCAGCCGCCCGGCGCCTGATCGCCGGGAAACTCGAATCCCTTCCAACAAGGAGAAGTTTATGTCGCAGCCCCTCAGCGATCAGACCATCGCGCTCGTCAAGGCGACGGTCCCCGCGCTCGAAGCGCATGGTCTGGATATCGTGCATGAAATGTATTCCAGGATGTTCCAGAACCCGGACATTCGCGATCTTTTCAACCAGTCGCATCATGGTGACGCCGGTTCGCAGCCGCGCGCGCTCACCGGCGCCATTCTCGCCTATGCCAGCAATATCGACAATCTCGGCGCGCTGGCTCCCGCGGTCGAGCGCATCGCGCAAAAGCATGTCGGTCTCCAGATACTGCCGGAGCACTATCCGCACGTCGCCGAAGCACTGCTCGGTGCGATCAAGGCGGTGCTGGGCGATGCGGCGACCGACGAAATCCTCGGGGCCTGGGGGGAAGCTTACTGGTTTCTCGCCAATATCCTGATCGCGCGGGAACAGCGCGTCTACACCGAACAGAAGGACGCGGCCGGCGGCTGGAACGGCTGGCGCGATTTCCGCGTCGAAGACGTTGTGCGCGAAAGCAGCGTCATCAATTCCTTTGTCCTTCGCCCCGTCGACGGCGGCCCCGTCATGCGCCACAAGCCGGGCCAGTATCTTACCTTCTGGCTCGAAATTCCCGGACATCCGCCGGTCAAGCGCAACTACTCGATTTCGGCCGCCGCCAATGGCGAAACCTATCGCATTTCGGTCAAGCGCGAGCCGCAAGGGCTCGCGTCGGGCTGGTTGCACGACGAGGCGAAACCCGGGACGATCCTGAAGGTGGCCGCGCCTGCTGGCGAATTCTTCCTCGCCGATCATGTCGAACGGCCGGTCGTACTGCTGTCGGGCGGCGTGGGCCTGACGCCGATGGTGGCGATGCTCGAAGCCCTCGTTCAGAACGGCGCCGAAGTGCCGGTTCATTACATCCACGGCACGCATGACCGCGACACCCATGCGATGCGCGACCATGTCCGCGCTGTGGCGAGCCATGGCCAATCGATCGCGATCACCGATTTTCACCAGACCCCGCTCGAGGATGAAACAGAGGGCAGCGACTACGATGTGGCCGGCATAATTACCGATGAATGGTTGGTCGCCAGCACACCGGTCGCACAAGCGGACTATTACATCTGCGGGCCGCGTCCGTTCCTGCGTCATGCGGTCTCGACCCTGTCGCTGGCGGGTGTGCCGTCGGACAGGATCCACTATGAGTTCTTCGGCCCGGCCGACGAACTGCTCGCGGCCTGAGGGAGCGGAGGCATGGACGACATCATCCTGGCCCGGGCCGTTCATGTCCTGGCGGTCCTTGTCTGGATCGGCGGCGTGGCGTTCGTGACGCTTGTGGTGATGCCGTCCGTGCGCGCCGCCAATCCGCCGGCGGAGCGGCTGGCGGCCTTTCATCGACTGGAGGGGCGCTTTGCGGCGCAGGCGCGCATCTGGGTGCTATTGGCAGGACTGAGCGGCTTCTGGATGATCTATCGCGCGCAGATGTGGGACCGCTTTTTCGATCTTCGCTTCTGGTGGATGCATGCGATGGTAGGGCTGTGGGCCGTGTTCGCCGCGATGCTTTTCGTGATCGAGCCGCTGTTTCTCCACCGCCGAATGATGACATCGGTCAAGCCCGCCGCAGATTTTGCCCGAATGGAGACACTTCACCGAATATTGCTGGGTATCGCGGCTGTCACGGTTCTCGGCGCAGTGGCGGGAAGCCACGGGTTCTAGACTGCGCTTTTCGTGTGGTTCCAAAATTCAGTGGCTGTCTCCCAAGAGGGGATCAGATATCCGCCGGGGCCGCCCGCGCCAATCCAGCCCAATCTTCCGCCCGCCATCGGACGTTCGTGGTTCGGAACCATCCTATGCGAAGTCGATTCCCACAGGACTGCCGCTCGAAGCCCTCCCATTATTGCCGATGCCATGGGTTCCGCCTGACCTGCTCTCTTCCGCTCCAATCGCACAGCAAAGTGAAACGCCATGTTCAACAAGCCATTCACAGCCGTACTGGCGATGACCATGCTCGCGCTCGGCGGCTGCGCGACAGGCGCGCGATACGTCGATCCCCAAGCCCCCATTGCGGAGCTGAGAGACAAGGTCGTAACCGGCAACGCATCCTATCGACAGCGCATCGCTCTGCCCGCCCGCGCGAAATTCAACGTGAGACTGCTGGACGTTTCGCGCGCCGATGCGAGATCGGTGATCATTGCCAAGGAAACGCGCGAGACAGCAGGGCAGCAGGTTCCTTTGCCATTTTCGATTAGGGTGAAGGAACAGGACTTGAAGACCAACATGCGTTACGCAGTCCGTGCGACGATTACCGATCCCGAGGGCAACCCGATATGGACCACGGATACGGTTCATTCGGTCGATCCCACGCGGTTCGAGCAGGATCTGGGGACGCTCAATATGGTTCGCGTTGGTGACCGCCCGGCGGCTTCAGGCTTGATCGGCCCGCAATTCAAGGTGGAGGACATCAATCAGACCGGTCTGATCGACAAATCCAATGTGACGGTGCAGTTTTCGCAAGACGGCCGAGTGAGCGGATCGGCCGGCTGCAACAGGTTCACCGGCGACTATTCGATCGAGGAACAGTCGCTTCGGATCGGACCGCTCGCCGTGACGCGCCGGGCTTGCGTGCCGGCGCTCGGGAACCAGGAAACCAGGTTCCTGGCCATTCTGCAGGATGTGACCTCATGGTCCGTCAACAGCAATGGGTCAGTGCTCTTCCGTGCCGACGACGGACGATACCTGGCGGCGATACGCTGATTCGACCGCAGTATGCTGAAGAGCGGCTGCCGCTCAGTCCTGACCGATCGGAGACGGAGGTCGAGCCAGTCTTGGACACAGGCTTAACGGTCCAAGAGCTTGATCGGCAAAAGTCCATTGCGCCGTCGCCAAACACAGGTTCAAATTCGGCCGCGATGCGTGGCGAGCGACGCTGACCACTGATTTTTTGGTGTTTACCGCGGGAGACGGCAGGGCAATAGTTGGGAACTTCCGTCCGACCCGCGTGTTGCTGGTTCGGCGCGAGCTGTGTTCCCATCGGGAGCGAACCTGCTGCTGCGCTGTCAGCCCGTGGCGATGACCGATGAGGGGGGAAATAGATCGGCCATGATACTGACCTTGACCGAGACCGAACGCCAGATCGCGCTCGCCATTTCCGTTGCCGTCGGTCTGTGCGGCCTCGTTCTCGCAGCGGCAGGCAATCAGGACACAATGGAAATCCACGGCTGGCTGATCCTGGCCATTGCCGCCATTTGCGCCATCATCGTAATCCGCGGCATCTGGGGACCGGAACCGCCAAAATCCCGTTTGCAAAGCTACTATGACGAGCCCATCAAGGCCGGCATCATCGCCAGCATGGCTTGGGCGGTGGTGGCGATGTTCGTGGGGGTCTGGGTCGCCGCGCTGCTGGCATTCCCTGACCTGACGTTTGACAGTGCCTGGGCGAGCTTCGGCCGCTTGCGACCGGTGCACACCAGCGGCGTGATCTTCGGCTTTGGCGGCAACGCGCTCATCGCCACCTCGCTGCATGTCGTGCAGCGGACCTCGCGGGCGCGTCTTCCCGATCAGCTTTCGGCCTGGTTCGTGCTGGTGGGCTACAACCTGTTCTGCATCCTCGCGGCCAGCGGTTATCTGCTCGGGGTTACCCAATCGAAGGAATATGCCGAGGCCGAATGGTATGCCGACATCTGGCTGGTGATCGTCTGGGTGACCTACTTCATCCTCTACATCCGGACGCTCGCACGCCGCAAGGAACCACACATTTATGTGGCCAACTGGTACTTCATGGCCTTCATTCTCGTCGTCGCGATACTCCATATCATCAACAATCTCGCGATTCCGGTCTCGCTGGGCCATGCGAAGAGCTACACCATCTGGTCGGGCGTCCAGGATGCTATGGTGCAGTGGTGGTATGGTCATAACGCCGTCGCCTTCTTCCTGACGGCGGGCTTCCTGGGCATGCTCTATTACTACCTGCCCATCCGGGCCCAGCGGCCGATCTTCTCCTACCGTCTCTCGATCCTGAGCTTTTGGGGCATTACCTTCTTCTACATGTGGGCGGGTTCCCACCACCTTCATTATACCGCCCTACCGCACTGGGTTCAGACGCTGGGCATGACCTTCTCGGTGATGCTCCTCGTGCCGTCATGGGCTTCGGCTGGCAACGCCTTGCTAACATTGAACGGCGCCTGGCACCGCGTGCGCGATGATGCGACGCTCCGCTTCATGATGGTCGCGGCGGTGTTTTATGGCATCTCGACCTTTGAAGGTTCGTTCCTCGCCATCCGGCCCGTCAATTCGCTTTCGCATTACACCGACTGGACGGTTGGCCATGTTCACGCCGGCGCGCTCGGCTGGGTGGCGCTCATCACCTTCGGCTCGCTCTACACGCTGGTGCCGTCCTTGTGGAAGCGCGAGGCGATGTATTCGCCCGCCTTGGTCGAGTGGCACTTCTGGCTCTCGCTTGCCGGCACTCTTGTCTACATTTTTGCCATGTGGAACTCGGGCATCATCCAGGGCCTGATGTGGCGGACCTATACGGAGGAAGGCACGCTAGCCTACTCCTTCCTGGATTCGCTCAGAGCCATGTATCCCTATTACATCGCGCGTACGCTCGGCGGCCTTCTGTTCCTGATCGGTGCTGTGATCGGCGCCTACAATATGTGGAGGACCATTCGCGCCGCCTCGGCCCAGGCACCGTTCGAAGGCGACGTCCCGCTACAGGCCGCGACGGCGGCGGGGAGGGCCTGAGCCGTGGCGGAACTGTTTCATCGCAAGCTCGAACGTTCGGCGATCGGCTTCGTGCTCGCCATCATCGCGGCTGCCAGTGTCGGCGGCCTCGTCGAGATCGCTCCGCTTTTCACGATCGACGAGACGGTCGAGGAGGCGCCAGACATGCGGCTCTACACGCCGCTCGAACTGGCGGGGCGAAACATCTATGTGCGCGAAGGATGCTATGCCTGTCACAGCCAGATGATCCGGACGCTGCAGGACGAAGTTGAGCGCTATGGTCCCTATTCGCTCGCGGTCGAATCCAAATATGACCATCCGATGCTCTGGGGTTCGAAGCGCACCGGACCCGACCTCGCCCGCGTTGGCGGCAAATATTCCGATTTCTGGCACGTCGCCCATCTGACCAATCCGCGCGATGTGGTGCCCGATTCCAATATGCCGGCCTATCCCTGGCTGGCGCGGACGCCCTTGCGCCTCGCTGATCTGCCCTTGCACCTCAAGGCGCTGCGGGCCGCGGGGGTGCCCTACACCGATGCCATGATCGAGAATGCGAGCGTCGATGCCTTCGACCAGGCGACACCGGAAAGCTCGACCTCGTCCGGTATCACCGAGCGGTATGGCGAAGAAACGCAGGTTCGCGTGTTCGACGATGTGGCGACCGAGGTCACCGAGATGGACGCGCTCGTCGCCTATCTTCAGGTTCTCGGCCGGCTGACCGACGTGCCGTACAAGAATACGGCCGCGCCGCAGAAGCCGCCAGAGCCGGTGAAATGACATGAGGAGGCAGGCATGGACATAAGCCACGAGGCTCTTGTTGCATTCTCGAAAAGCTGGGGGCTGTTCTACCTCATCGGTCTGATGATCGGTGTCCTCATTTATACGTTCCGGCCGTCCAATCGTGGCAAGTTCAACCGAGCCAAACAAAGCGTTCTCGATCAGGACGACAAGCCATGGACGTAGAGCGCGATCCCGTCAGCGGTCATGAAACGACCGGCCATGTCTGGAATGGCATCAAGGAGCTCGATACGCCGGTCCCCAAGGGTGTGCTGATTTTTCTGATCGTCACCCATCTCTTCGCTTTCGCCTGGTGGATTCTCATGCCGACTTGGCCCTTGGGCGACACCTACACCAAGGGAATTCTCAACATCGACCAGCGCACCTCGGTCGAAAAGCACCTGGTCGATTCGCAGGCGGGACGGGCCGACTGGATAAAGCGGATCGAAAGCGAGAACCTCGAGCAGATCGCGGCCGACCCCCGGCTCATGACCATCGTGCGTAGCACCGGCCACCGGTTGTTCGGCGACAACTGCGCCGCCTGCCACGGCATTAATGCCAAGGGGGGTTATGGTTATCCCGATCTGACCGATGACGACTGGATCTGGGGCGGCGACCTTGAGACGATCGCGCAGACCATGCGCGTTGGGGTCAATGTGGAGCATCCGCAGGGGCGCGTCTCGCAGATGCCCTCGTTCGGACGCGACGGGATACTCGATGCCGATCAGGTCAGTCTGGCGGCCAACTATGTCTACGCCTTGTCGCATCCCAAGTTCGTGACGAATGCCAATCGGACGTCGATTGTATCGGGGCGCGAGGTCTTCATGGCCAATTGCGCGATTTGCCATGGCGAGGATGCGCGCGGGAAGCGCGATGTCGGCGCTCCCAATCTGACGGACGCGCGTTGGATCTATGGAGGAGACATCGATCAGATCGTGGAGACCGTCCATGGCGGACGCCAGGGGCATATGCCGACATGGGACGAGCGGCTTACGGACTCGGATATCAAGATATTGGCGCTCTATGTTCATTCGCTGAGCGCGCCTCAGCGATGACGGCCATGCGATCCCGATCCCGGTGGCTGGTCTGGACGCTGGTGGCAGCAGGCCTTTTGCTGTTCGTTCTTGCGAACGCGCATTTTTTCTACGTCGCCTTTCGCTCGCAGCCCGAATGCGTGGGACATTTGAAGGAACGCGCGAACGGGAGCGGGCAGTATCGCGCGGCGAAATCGGCATGCTGAAAGGTAGCGGGACATGAGCGATAAAAGCCCCTCTTATGGCTTGCTGAGCCAGACCTCGGGCATCGAGGAGACGAAGAGCGCGCGGTTTCAGCGCCATCTTCCCGCTTCCATCGGCTTCCAATGGCTCAAGGCCGGATGGCAGGATCTTTTCCATCGGCCGATGCCGAGCCTGGCCTACGGTCTGGGCATTTTCCTTCTGTCTCTCGCTGCTGTCGCGATGCTCGCGCTGTATGGCCGCGACTATATTCTTTTTCCCGCGCTCGCCGGCTTCATGATCATTGCCCCGCTGCTGGCCATCGGACTCTATGAGAAAAGCCGCAACCGAGAAGCGGGACGCGATACGTCGCTGCGCGAAATGCTCCTGGTGAAACCGGCGGCGGGCCCGCAGGTGCTTTTCACCGGGGTCCTGCTCAGCCTGCTGATGCTACTGTGGATGCGATCCGCGGTGCTCATCTATGCGTTGTTCTTCGGCGTGCGCCCCTTTCCCGGCCTGCCTCACATAACCGCCTTCCTGCTGACCGAGCCGGTGGGATGGATTATTCTCGGCGTCGGCACGGCGGTGGGCGGCCTGTTCGCCTCATTCGCTTTTGCGATCAGTGTTTTTGCCATTCCGATGCTCCTCGATCGCAAGGTCGATGCGCTCACGGCGATGGGAACAAGCACGGCGCTCGTCTGGAACAACCTTGCGCCGATGATCGTCTGGGGCGCCATCGTCCTTGCGCTTTTCATACTCTGCGCGGCGACGGGCTTGATCGGCCTCATCGTCATCTTCCCGTGGCTTGGACATGCCACATGGCATGCCTATCGCGCGGTCTCAGACACGCAGGCCTAGACATGGCCAGCCATGCCATGCCTGCCGTCCAGGCGCCGACATCATTGACCGGGCAATCGGTCGATGAACTCATCTTCGCCAGCCAATCGCTGGATGACGGAACGATGAGGACGCAACTGTCGGTCCCGACCGCGCATTGCGGCGGATGCATGGCGAAGATCGAGCGCATCCTTGGTAACCTCGAGGGCGTCGTAGCGGCTCGGGTCAATCTATCGACGCGGCGTGTGACCGTCACATGGCGGCAAGCGCAAACCGCGAGTGCACCGCCTTTGCTGGCAACGCTGAACGAGGCGGGCTTCGAGGCAAATCTTCTCAGCCAACCGGACGAACGCGCCGATCCCGAAAAGCGCCGGCTGATCGTCGCGACAGCGGTCGCCGGCTTCGCGGCGATGAACATCATGCTGCTTTCGGTGTCGGTCTGGTCAGGCGCCGACCCCGCTACGCGGCAGCTGTTCCATCTCATCTCGGCGCTGCTCGCGCTTCCCGCGGTATTCTTTTCGGGGCGCATCTTCTTCTTGTCGGCATGGTCGGCATTGCGCGCGGGACGCACCAATATGGATGTGCCCATCTCGATCGGCATCGTCCTGACACTGGGTCTCAGCATCTACGACACGCTGCATTTCGGACGCCATGCCTATTTCGACGCGGTCGTGACGCTGATCTTTTTCCTGCTTGTCGGACGAACGCTCGACCATGCCATGCGTGACAAGGCCCGTTCGGCCGTGCTCGGGCTGACGCGAATGACGCCTGCGGGCGCGAATGTAATCGGCACGGATGGATCGCGCGCTTTTAGACCGCTCGAGGATGTCTCGGTGGGTGATGTCATCCTCGTCGCGCCAGGCGAGCGTGTTCCGCTGGATGGTCTTGTCCTTGCGGGCGAGGGCGATCTCGACACTGCCGCGGTCACGGGCGAGGCGATGCCGGTGCCGGTACGACCGGGAAGCACGCTCGTTTCGGGCATGCTGAATCTCAATGGTTCGCTCAAGGTGCGTGTGACCAACAGCCACGCGCGGTCCTTTCTATCCGAAATGGTGCGAATGATGGAAGCGGCCGAGCAGGGCAGAGCACGCTATCGCCGTCTCGCCGACCGTGTTGCGGCCTATTACTCGCCGATCATCCATTCGCTGGCCTTGGCCGTGTTTGCCGGGTGGTTCCTTGACACAGGCGATTGGCATCGGGCGCTGACCATTGCCATTTCGGTGCTCATTGTGACCTGTCCCTGCGCGCTTGGTCTCGCCATACCCATGGTTCAGGTCGCCGCGGCGAAGCGCTTGTTCGAGCACGGCATCGCGCTCAAGGATGGAAGCGCGCTCGAGCGGCTTGCACAGGTCGATACCGTGATTTTTGACAAGACCGGCACGCTCACTCATGGCGATTTGCGAGTGAGCAAGATCGCCATCGATGAACCCTATCGCGCAATCGTGATGGCGCTGGCGTCGCGTTCCAACCATCCCGTCGCACGCGCGATTGCCGCCAACGGCGGCGCCTTGTCCGGCCTCGATCTGGACAGTTTTTCCGAGCTGCCGGGCCGGGGTTTGGAGGGCCAGCGGAACGGCCATCTGTTTCGCCTGGGGCGTGCCGATTGGGCTTTGAATCCAGGCACGGGCGAGAGTGGCGGTTTCCAGACCGTGTTCTCGGTCGATGGTGAGCTTGCCGGCCATTTTGCCTTCTTGGACGTTGAAAAGACGAGTGCGCGGGAAGCGGTGGCCAAGCTTGACGCGCTTGGGCTGCCTATCGAACTGCTTTCGGGCGATCACATTGCTTCTGTGTCGGGGTTCGCGAACGCGATCGGTATCGCCCACTGGCGTGCCGGATTGCTGCCGCAGCATAAGGTGGAGCGGCTTCAGGCGCTGGCGGACAGTCAGCGCCTGACCTTGATGGTGGGTGATGGGCTGAACGATGGACCGGCACTGGCGGCGGCGCACGTTTCGATGGCTCCTTCCAATGCCGCCGACATCGGTCGGGCGGCCGCGGATATTGTTTATCTCGGCCAGGATCTCGATGCGGTTCCGCGCGCTGTGCAGATCGCGCGCGCGGCCCGGCAACGTGTCCGCCAGAACCTGGCGCTTTCCGTCGGTTATAACCTTTTGGTGATTCCTGTGGCCATGGCGGGCTATGTCACCCCACTGCTTGCTGCCGTCGCCATGTCGCTTTCGTCGATTTCGGTCGTTGCGAACTCTCTGCGAATTCCCGCAGCACGCGGATCACGGCTTAGCAGGCGAGCGCCGGCACCGACCCTCGTTCCCCTGGCCGCTACCCGGTGAGCGGGATCCTGTGGCTGGTGCCGGTCGCGCTGCTGATGGGCCTTGCTGGGCTGGGCGCCTTTCTTTGGTCGATGCGCACCGGGCAGTATGATGATCTGGATGGAGCGGCCGAGCGAGTCGTGACCGACGCCAAGTCAGACCAGCCTCTTGTCGAACCTGATGATTGGCGACCCGAAACCGAGGGCGAGGCAAATCGTTTGCGATAAGGATGGTGGTGTGGACACCATTGGGCAAAGGACGAAGTGATGATGCAGGCACCGAGTTGGAATTGGGTGGGCGTCCTTGCCTTCATCTGCGGGGCGGCGGTCATCATTCCCAGCCTTGTCGCGCTTGCACTCAGTCTTGCCGCTGTTGCCCGAAACCTCCTGTGAGGCTGGCATCGGTCTGACGGAGGGATAGTGGTCTACCTTGGAAAAACTGGTCCAATTCTGAAGAGAGCCCATTTGGGCATGAGAATTGGAGAAATGTATGGGACGTCAGAGGTTTACGCCGGAGCAGATCATAGCGAAGCTGCGTGAAGTAGAGGTGATTGTGGGGCGAGGCGGCACAGCGGTGGAGGCTTGCCGCCAGATCGGGATCGCGGAGCAGACGCTATATCGGTGGCGCAAGGAATATGGCGGGCTGAAGGTCGACCAGGCGCGGCGAATGAAGGATCTGGAGCGCCAGAATGCGCGGCTGAAGAAGCTGGTGGCCGACCTCGCGCTCGACAAGGCGATCCTGCAAGAGGCGTCGAAGCTGACTTTTTGAGTCCCTCCCGTCGCCGTGAGGCGATCGAGCAGATCCGTCGCGCGTTGCCGGTATCGGAGCGACGGACCTGCCGTGTTCTGGGCCAGCATCGTTCGACACAGCGCCATCCACCGAAGGATGATGCCGACGAGCGGCGGCTAACAGCCGACATCATCGCGCTGGCCAAGGACTATGGCCGGTATGGCTATCGCCGCATCCATGTCTTGCTGGGCCAGGCGGGCTGGCAGGTCAGCCTGTCAGTGGTTGAGCGTATCTGGCGGCGGGAGGGTCTTAAAGTGCCGAAGCGGCAACCGAAACGGCGGCGGCTCTGGCTCGGCGACGGATCGTGCATCCGGCTGCGCCCGGAGCATCGCGGCATGTGTGGTCCTACGACTTCGTCGAGGATCAGACGCACAACGGTCGCAAGTTCCGAATGCTCAACATTATCGACGAGTTCAGCCGGGAATGCCTGGCGATGGTGCCGCTGCGGCGCTTCCGGTCGAACGACGTGATTGACGTGCTGACCGATCTGTTCATCGAGCATGGGCCGCCCGAGCATATCAGATCCGATAACGTCCTAGGTCGGGAAGCAGCGGCGGAAAACGGCCAGCAGGTCTCGTTGCGCCGATCATGATCAGCGCTGATGTCGTTCTGATCCAGATGGCTTCCATCGTCAAGGAATGCGCTCTCGGCCATAGCAAACACAGGATCCAGCGGCCGCATCGGTCGTGGTCCTCACCGTCCTTAAAATGAGATGCGGATGCCAGATGGAAGGCCCGAACATTATCTACAGGGTCGCCGCAGCGCCCTCACGGCACGACAGAGAGGGGTCCTTCCATCTGGTGTCCGCCCGTTCGACGAACGGACGGTACTCGGCTCCCGTCTTGATGACGGCATGCGCGACGCGCGCCATCTTGGCGGTGAGTGCGGTCATCGCCTTGCGGCGGCGATCAGGGTCGTTGCCGTGTCCGGCCACATAGCGACCAAGCTTGTCGCGGAAACTGTTGTCGCGTTGGCGGATGGCAACCTGGGTAGCCATCCAGAAGGTGCGCCGTAGCCGGGCATTACCGTACTTCGAGAGCTTGGTACGCCCACGAAAGGTGCCTGACTGGCAGGTCGCAAGATCAAGCCCGCAGAACTTGAGGAACTGGCGATGGTGGGCAAACCGGCGAAGGTCGCCGGCCTCGGCGAGGATGGTCAGCGCGTTGATCGGCCCGATCCCGGGGATCATGCGCAGGAGCTGGTAATCGCGGTTGTCGCTGAGCAAAGCATGGGCAGTTCGCTCGATCTCGTCGCGTTGCCGGATCAGGCTGCGGGCCTGAGCGATGACCATACGGAACATGGCGATCGCGATGGAATCCTCATCGACCGGGAGCGCCACCGAGGCGCAGGCCGTCTCGTAAATATCGTTGAGCAGCCGGGCCTTGGACACCTTGCGGCCGACCAGGCCCCATGCCTCGCGCGTGAAGGCCTCCTTGCCGAGCGTGATCATGCTGGCCGGGGTCGGGAACCGCTCGAGCAGGGCCAGGAACCAGTCGGACCGGCTGTTGCCGGCGAAACGTTCGATCTCCGGAAAGTACAGCGGCAGGTAGTGCGTCAGGAGGCGATGCCACGTCTGGGTCTTGGCCTTGGAGATCGCCTCGTGCGTCTTTGACATCTCCTGCAGATCGTTGATGCCGGCGGCGAGTGGATCGACGTAGCGTTGGGTGGCACCGATCCGCAGCATGTGCAGGATTACCTGCGCATCCTTGGAATCGTTCTTGTCCCAGCCATTGTGCAGCGCCTCGCGGGTGCGGGCCAGGGCAACCGACGAAATCAGCCGCAGCTCGAAACCCGCCGAGAGCAAGCGATGCGCTAGGGTGCGGTGGTAGTTGCCGGTGGCCTCGAAGCCGACGATCACGGGACGAGCGACATCCCCGAGCTCCGAGGCGAGACGATCATAGTCCGCCTTGGTCGCCATCACCGTCATCCGCCGCCGGCGCCCACCTTCGGGGCGCTCGATCAGCACCTCCTGGCGGTGCTTGGACATATCGATGGCTACCAGCACGGCGTCGGCGGGAGTAGAGGTACGCTTGGTCATGGTCGGTCCGTCTCCAAAGTGTTGAGTCGACAACTTCACTTTTAGAGACCTGCTGGCCGGTCATGACCGCCTTGATGAAGGCGGCGGGCGCTACGCACCCTTGCCTTCATCAAGGCGAAGCGGCCCTTCGAGGGCCCGCTTCCCAATGTGCTACGGCCCCGAGTTCGTCGCTAATGCGGTGCGCGAGTGACTCGGCAGGCTTGGCGTCATTACCCTCTATATCGAGCCCGGCAGCCCATGGGAGAACGGCTATATCGAAAGCTTCAATGCCCGTCTGCGAGATGAACTGCTCAACGGCGAAATCTTCTACAGCCTTGAGGAGGTGCGGATCGTCACCGGCTGGTGGCGCGATCATTACAACCGAGCACGGCCCCACAGCAGTCTCGGATATCGACCACCGGCCCCGGAGACGATCAAGATGCCAGCCTGGCCGCTCGGCTCCGCTACGCTCCGCCTCCCGCCCAGGCTGGTATCAGAGGCGCAGATCAACTAACTACACAACCGGACCAGTCATTGCGGGCAGTCCATGTCCTGAGCTCGGCCCATCGCGATGTTGCGACATGGCTCTGCCGTTGCCTGGCGCCGAGGGAAAGCGCCCTCCGCCTGACTGATCCCCTAAGCCCGGACGGTTGCCGTGGGGCAACCCCCGCGGTGCCGGACCGGGTTGTCGCTCGCGCGCCTGCCCGCACCACTCCGGCCCTTGTGGGTCGGGTCGCCGCTTGCGCGTCGATGCCCTCGTCTCCCGCCGGTCTTGGCCGGGTCTCGTCGGAGGGACGGTCCCTCGGACGGAAGCAACGGAGATTTGATCATGCAGAACATCGTCATTCTTGCCGGCAATATCGGCATGGATCCGGAGAGCCGCACCACCCAGGGCGGGACCCGCATCACCCACTTCACCCTGGCGACCTCGCGTCCCCGCTATTCGGAAGGCAAGGTCGTTCGCGATGAGAAAGGCTACCGCGTCCAGGACACCGAATGGCATCGGATCACCGCGTTCAATGGCCTCGGCAAGACCGTGCAGGAGCATTGCACCAAGGGCATGAAGCTGCTGGTGCGCGGCCGCATCCATTACAGCGAATGGACCGATGGCGACGGCGTCGAGCGCTACGGCACCGAGATCATCGCCGAGACGATCGACTTCCTCAGCCGGGCGAAATCGAAGTCCGACGAGGCCGGCGACCCTGATCCTGAGCTCGACGACGACGTGCCCTTCTGACCCCCGGATCCCCGCGCGCTTGTGGCGCGCGGGGGCATCCAGCGGCGAGCCGGATTTGCCATAGCTCGCGAGGGATTTTGCAGGCGGGGGCGTCTGCACTATCCGCTTTCCGTCGCATGGGATCGAAGATCGCATGCCACACCGACCTCAACGAGGCCACGCTCAAAAATACGCCGCGCGGTCCGATATGGGTCCTCAAGGCGCGGGGCGGAAGCGAAAGCTGGTGGAACGCCTACACTGGCGAAAATGTCGATGAGATCAGTCTGGCAGACGCTCGGCGCTATGCTCTGATGTCCTACAAAGGATCCGGCAGGCTGCAGGCGGTCGACTATCAGGAAACGGCGCCCGAGGAAGCGCAGGTCGGCGGGCCGCTGTGGCGCGCCAGCTTCGCCGACAAGGAGCATAGTCGCCTCTATCTGGATCCGTTCACCGGAGAGGTGCTCAGTCGCCGTTCGGACCTGTGGGACTTCTATGATTTCTTTTACAAAATCCATATCATGAACCTTGGCGCCTCGCGCAGTTACAACCATCCACTGATCGTTGTCGCTGCATCGGCGACGTTGCTCATCGTGGTCACCGGGATCGTCATTCTGTTTTATCGCCTTGCGAAGGATCTCAAACGACTGCTGACGAAACGTCGCGCATCAAGGCCTGCGACCTGAGGTCATCGCGCTGCGACGGGCTCACTTGCCGATCCACTCCGGTTCGGCTGTGGCCGCGCAATTCTGATCGTCGCTCGGCCCGCCGTGCCCACGGGCAGCGCGAGCAGATGAGCCGCCGTATCTTCGCGGTCGGGTAATGTCGCGGGGTGCGATGGAGCTTGCTGTGTCCTGATCGGCGCGCGGGCAGGCAACGCGCGCCTCGCACGATCACACGCGCAGCAGTCGCCCCACCGCCCGCATGATCGTCGCCCTGCGCGCCGCATGCTCGGTAGCGTCGCGTGCGGCTCCGGTCATGCACCAGAGCTGGGTGAGGGCGGCGACAAGCCGGACGACGTCCATGGGCGTGAAGTCGGCGACGATCCGCCCCTCGGCCTGCGCCGCTGCGATCCCGTCCAGCTTCTCCCCGAGAAGGACCTCGCCGGCCGGGAGCATCAGAACATCCTGGCCACGCTCCAAATGATGCCAGGTCAGCAGCCTCCACAAGCGCGGGCGCTCGACCAGCAAGTCATAGGTGCGCCCCGCATAACCCTCAAGATCATCGGGATCGAAGCGATCGGCCTGCGCCGCGTCCATCACTTCCTGCGTCAGCGCGGCATCGAAGAGCGCCTCCTTGTCCCCGAAATAGGTGTAGAGCATCGGCTTGCTGATACCCGCCGCCTGCGCAATGCGATCGATCCGCGCGCCCGCCAGCCCATGGGACGCGAACTCCTCGGTCGCTGCAGCCAGGAGCGTCTCGCGGCTCTGTGCGGCATTCCGCCTGGTTCGTTCCTTCATCACACCTCCCGGCATTGACGCATTCCACATATGAAGTTACCTACCAGTTGGTAATATATGGAGCAGCATATGTCCAATCACTGGTTTCTCACGGGCGCGTCCAGCGGCATTGGCCGCCATCTGGCCGAACTGATCCTGGCCGCGGGCGACGACCTTACCGCGACGGCTCGCAGGCCCGAAAGCCTCGACGACCTTGCGGCGAAATATCCGAGCCAGCTGCGCGTCGAAGCGCTCGACGTCACGGTCAAGGACGATATTGCTGCGGTCGTGGCCCGGGCGCAGGCGCGTCGACCCGTCGATATTCTGGTCAACAACGCCGGCGGCGGCGTGATCGGCGCCACCGAAGAGATGTCGGACGCCGAGGTCGAAGGCCAGATCGCGCTCAATCTCATGGCGCCCATCCACATCACCCGCGCCTTTGTCCCCGCGATGCGCCTGCGCGGGAGCGGCCGGATCATCCAGATCTCCAGCGCCAGCGGTCAGGGCTCGCTTCCGACGAGCAGTCTCTATCATGCGGCCAAATGGGGCCTGGAGGGCTTCAGCGAATGCCTCCGCCAGGAGCTTGAACCCTTCAACCTGTTCGTGACGCTGATCGAGCCGGGTGGCGCGCGCACCAGCTTCAGCCACAACCTGCAATTCGCCAGCGAGATCGCCGCCTATCGCGATACGCCCGCCGGCGATATCCGCAAGATGTTCGAGACCGCCGGAAACGAGCTCTACACGCTCGACCCGCAAAAGATCGCGCAAGCGATCGTCGATGTCGCAACCAGCGACCATCCGCCGCTGCGCGTGACTCTGGGGGGTGACGCTTTCGGCGTTGTCCAGGCGGCGCTGCAATCGCGGCTCGCCTTTCTGCAGTCCCAGGAAGCGCTCGCGCGCTCGGTCGCTTTCGACAGTTGAGCTTTCCCGTCTTCCAGCTTTCGTCTCCGCGCGGTGCGATGCGCCTCACCGGGGCCCGGCAACCCCTGTCGTCAGCGCCGCTATCCGATACTTAGGTATAGCCATCCGACACGATTGCCGAAGCGCCAAACGGGCAATCGCTTGGTACCATCGCAAGAGAGGACGAAGCCCTCGCGGTCGCCAATCAAGGGTGCGCGGACCTTCGCAGTCTGCGTGCCCTTGATTTGGCAGCGCGCCGCCCAGCCACGCGCGTCATGAACGGGAGCGGCCTTCTGCGAAACCCAACGCTCCGCCGCTTTTTCTACAAGCTCTCGCTCGAATTGCTGCGCGCCGCTTTCTTCTTCCTGCGACTGGGCTTGAAGAATGAGGCGCGTCTGCTCGTGCGCGCGTCTCAATGGGCCAGGCACACGGCTTCCGGTCGCCGCCGCAGTGGCGGCACCGGAAAGTGCCATGAGCGTCGTCGCCGCCTTTCTTTATCACGAGGGCAAACGGCTACGGCCGGTGACCCTGATCGATCCGGCGTGCGAGCATATCGCCAAGGATGACTTTGTGTGGATCGGCCTCTCCCAGCCCACCGAGACAGAACTTGCCGACATCGCCGGAAATTACGGCCTTCACCCGCTTGCCGTGGAAGATGCCGGCAACGGCCACCAGATTTCCAAGCTCGACGTCTACGGTGACCAGTTGTGCATCGTCGCCAGGACGGCACATCTTGAAGGCGATCATATCGCCTACGGCTCCACCGCGATTTTCCTGGGCAAGAGTTTCCTGATCACCGTTCGGCAGGGTTCGGCACGTTCGCACAGCGAGCTTCGCGCGCATCTCGAAATCACGCCCGAGCTGCTGCGCGAGGGCCCGGACTATGTGCTCCATGCCATTCTGGACTTCATCGTCGATGGCTATTTCCCGATCGTCGAGGCGATCGAGGAGGACGTCCTCAAGATGGAGCAGCGCATGCTTGCAGCCTTTCTCACCCGCGAGGAGGTGACCCGGATTTTCACGCTGCGGCGTGAGCTCGTCCGCTTCCAACGCGTGCTCGGACCCATGCTCGAGGTCGGTCGCAAGCTGGTGAACCTGCAGCTTCCGCGGCTTGATGAGGCCTCCAAACCCTATTTCCGTGATTTGCTCGATCACATGCTCAGGGTTGAGAGCGCCATCACCGGCATCCGCGACATCCTGATCTCGGTGTTCGAGGCGAGTCACCTGCTCGAACAGCAGCGCCAGGGTGCGATCACGCGTCAGCTTGCCGCCTGGGCCGCGATCCTCGCGGTGCCTACCGCGATTGCCGGAATCTACGGCATGAATTTCGAGAATATGCCCGAACTGAAGACGCAATGGGGATATTTCGTCATCCTCGGCGTCATCGCTGCGGTCTGCATCGGACTCTACATCCGGTTCAAACGCAGCCACTGGCTTTGACGTCGCTGACCGCTTTCCACATCGCGCGGGCTGAGGCCGCTGGGGCAGGCCGCCATAACTCAATGCTTTCGAAGCGTCTCGGCGCGGTGCCGGTCCAACGCATCGAGCAAAGCCCTGCCGATCAAAGGCTTTGCGAGAACGTGATCGAAGCCCGCCTCGGCGGCCCGCGAGGCCAGCAGCGTGTCGTGAAAGCCTGAGATCATGATGGCGCGTCCCGACCATCCGATCTCGCGAAGGTGACGCAGCATCGCGAATCCGTCGATGTCGGGCATGCGATAGTCGAGGATGACGCAGTCTGCTTCCTTCGCGCGCGGGTCGGCCAACAGCGCGTGGCCGGTGGTATATCCCCACACAGCATAGCCGCGCGATCTCAGCAGCAGCTGGAGGCCACGCCGCACGCCGGGATCGTCGTCGGAAACGAGGATGGTGTATCTGCCATCATGCTGGGTGGAACGGACCGATGGCATTGCGAGAAGCGGACACCCGTGTGACGATTGCACCATCGATCGCATATCGCGCCCCGTCCCGTCGCTACGTAGAGGTCGCAGTCACTTCGGCTTGCGGCCCATGCCCGCGGCAAAGGCGATCCGCAGGGCTTCGGACAAATTGCGGACCTCGAGCTTGGCCATCAGGCTCGCGCGATGGACCTCGACCGTTCGCGATGAACAGCCCAGGTCATAGGCGATCGTCTTGTTGGGCAGGCCGTTCGCCAGCCTTTCGAGCACTTCCCGCTCCCGGGGCGTCAGTGCAGCGACCCGCACCCCTGCTTCGGACGTTTCCAGGGTACGAAGGTCGACATCGTCGAGACGTGCGAACGCGCGGCTGACGGCGCCGAGCAGGGCCGCTTTCTCGAAGGGCTTCTCGAGAAAGTCGACCGCGCCGCCTTTCATGGCCTGCACCGCAACCGACACGTCGCCATGGCCGGTCAGGACGATGACCGGCATGTTGACCCCGCGTGCTGCCATGGCGGCCTGAACCTCGAGACCGTCCATCTCGGGCATGCGCACGTCAAGGATGACGCAGCCGACGGCCGCCGACTTCGCCTCCTTGAGAAACTCCACGCCCGAGGCATAGGTCACGACGTCGTAGCCCGCGGTCTTGAGCGCAAAGCTCGCCGCCTTGCGGATGCTCTCCTCGTCGTCGACCAGATGGATGACGCGTCTATCCCCCATGTTCCTCCTCCGCCCGCGCATGGATCAAGGTAAAATGAAAGCGGGTGCCGCCGCGGTCGGGGCGCTCCATCCAGATACGGCCGCCATGCGCTTCGATGATGGTCCGGCAGATCGAGAGGCCGAGGCCCATGCCGTCGGCCTTTGTCGAGTTGAACGCCGTGAAGAGCTGCTCGCGGATTCCGTCCGCGATGCCGGGACCGGTATCCTCCACGGTCACCTCGATCAGCCCGTCAGGGCGCAACCTGGTCGCCACCTTGAGGTCGCGAACCGGACACTCCGCCATCGCCTCGATGGCATTGCGCATCAGGTTGACCAGCACCTGCTGGATCTGCACCCTGTCGACGAGGACCGGCGTCGCGGCGGGATCGACCGCAAAGAAGCTGCGGATGCCGCGCTCGCGTGCACCGACCAGCGCGAGCTGGCTCGCCTCGGCGATGACCTGCGGCAGCTCGTGGAGGCTCTTGTCGACCTCGCCGCGGGCGACGAAATCGCGCAGGCGCCGGACGATATGGCCGGCCCGCAGCGTTTCCTGTGCCGCATCATCCATCACCGACCGTAGCGACACGAAGGGTTCGTCGTCCCGCTCGTCGAGCATGTCGCGGATCGTCTCGAGATAGAGCGCGACCGCGGCAAGCGGCTGGTTGAGCTCATGCGCGAGCGTCGAGGCCATCGTGCCCATCGCGCTCAGCCGAGAGACATGGACCAGCTCTGCCTGCAGTTCCTTGAGCCTGAGCTCATCCTGCTCCTTGGCGGTGAGATCCCGGATAAAGCCGGTGAACAACCGCTGCCCGTCTTCACCGGCCTCGCCGACCGACAGCTGCATCGGGAAGGTTGAGCCGTCGCGGCGCTGGCCGACCACGACGCGACCGAGGCCGATGATCCGGCGCTCGCCGGTCTGCAGATAATGCGCGAGATATTCGTCGTGACGGTCGCGATCGGGCTGGGGCATAAGGCAGGAGACGTTGCGGCCGACGAGCTCGGCTTCGCTGTAGCCGAACAGGCGTTGTGCCGCTGCGCTGAACGACGTGATGGCGCCGGTCTCGTCGATGATGATCATCGCATCCGGCACCGTCGCCAGAATCGATTGCAGATGCTGCTCGCGGGTCTCGATCGATGCGCGGACCGCCGCCTCGTCGGTGACATCGCGGCTGATGCAGGCGAAGCCGCGATGTGTGTCGCCTTCGAACAGTGCGGAGATCGTCAGGCGCGCCAGATATTCCGCGCCGTTCTCGCAGACCCGCCACGCTTCGCGCTCCAGCGTGCCCTCGTGAAGGGCGGCCGCCAGGTCTGCGCCTGGACGCCCCGCCGCAATCTCGTCGGGCGGGTAGAACAGGTCGTGGGGCTGTCCCAGGACGCGATCGAGCGGCCAGCATTCGGCACGCTCGCCTTCTTCATTATAGCTCAGCACGATCCCGGAAGGATCGAGCAGCGTCAGGACGTGGCCGCCAGCCTGTCGCAGGAACAGCGGCGCAAGCCGCGCTACGTCGCTTGCAATCTCGTCCGCCCCGCGCCTCGTGTCGACCATCGGCCGGCTCACATGCCTGGCCGGGCGCGCGTATCCGGGCGTAGCCCGACCGAGCCGCTCAGCGCCGCGCGAGAATGGCCTTCATCTCGTCGATTTCCTGCCGCTGCGAGCGCTTGATCGATTCGCAGAGCCGGATGACTTCCGGATCGCTGAGCTTTGCTTCCTGGCACATCAGGATCGCCCCGGAATGGTGCGGGATCATCGAGCGCAGAAAGGCCGTGTCGCCGATCGTGGTCTGGGTGCGGATAAGCGCGAAGCTGCCGAAGAAGGCGACCAGCGAGGCGGCGATCAGCGCGATGTTGGCGGCCTTCGACGCAAACATGTGCCGCATGGCGAGGATCATCAGCACTACCATCGGTGCGACCATCATCAGCGTCATGTAGAGCATGTTGAGGTTGTTGTAGAAGCTGTCGAGCCCGTCGATCATGACGAACATCACCAGATACATGATGACGCCGCTGATGACGGTCTGAACGGCAAGGCTCCAATAGGCGCCCATCTTCCGGGTGTTCATGTGGGACGAATGGTCCATGGCGTATCTCCTTCGCTCGGCGCCGGCCGACCTTGGTATGAGTGTAACGCCCCGCTCTCCTGTTCGCCCCCGCCATCAGCCGTCCTGATGCTAAAACCAGAAGCGAACGCCGGCGACGAAGCTGGTCGCATGGACGTCCTCGCCGGCAAGCCTCGACAGCCGCGCCGTGTCGCCGGCTTTGCGCAGATAGGAGACGCCGATATAGGGTGCGAACTGGCGGCTGAACTCATAGCGCAGGCGCGCGCCGAGCTCTATGTTGACCAGCCCCGAACCGATGTCGTTCTCCGGAATATCCTGCGCGGCGAAATTGACCTCGGCGCGCGGCTGCAAGATCAGGCGCTGGGTAATGCGCTGGTCGTAATAGCCCTCGACCCGGCCCAGAACATCGCCCTTGGTCGAGAGGAACAGCGCGCCTTCGACCTCGAACATGCCAGGAGCCAGGCCCTCGACGCCGACCGTCGCGTAAGTGCGGTCGGGCCCGCGGCCGAAGTCCTGGCGGATACCGCCCTGAAGATTGAAATAGGGGTCGATGGCCCGGCTGTAGAGCACCTGCACCTCCGCGCTGTCGATGCCGCGGCCGAACTCGCCTTCGCCCTCGCTCTTGAGCCAAAGCCGGTTGATATCGCCGCCGTAAAAGCCTTCGCCATCCCAGCGATAGCCATCGCGACCGCTATGCGCTTGATACTCGAACAGGTTGAGCAGCATCTGCCCGAAATTGTTGCCGCCGCTGTCCTTCATCATGATGTCGCGTGAGCGCGCCATCTCGGCGCCGGGAAAATCATGATCGGCGAAGTGGTCGCTGGGGGGAGGCGGCGGGGGCGCATTGCCGGCCGGAAGCGCCGTGCCGGTCATTTGCATGCCGGGCATGGCGGAGGTTCCGGGCGTGGCGGTCTGGCCATGCTGCGAATGGTCCATCCCGGGCATGTCCGGCATCGCGCCGTCCTGATGCTGGGAGTGGTCCATGCCCGGCATGTCCGGCATCGCGGGAGACGCGGGTTGCGGCTGACCGGCCGCATCTCCCTGCGGCGCAGGACTGGCCTGGTGCTGCGAATGGTCCATCGCCGAGGTGGCGTCTGGCGCTGGTGTCTGAGCGCGCGGCCTGGCGGTGGCCTTGTCCTTCTTCTTCTCCTGCGCCGGCGGCACCTCGCCCGGCGGCGCCATGCCGGGCATGCCGTGCATTGAATGATCCTGGGCAAAGGCGGGCGCGGCAGCGAAAAGGGCGATCGCGCTCACCAGCGGCGTGAGGATGCGGATCATTACGCGTCTCCCTTCGGACGGACGCTCACGACCCGCATCATCCCGGCATGCATGTGGTAGAGGAGATGACAGTGGAAGGCCCAGTCGCCGACCGCGTCGGCGGTGAAGTCCCAGGTCACCTTGCCGCCGGGCTGGACGATTACCGTATGCTTGCGTGGCGCATGATCGCCATGCCCAGTCACCAGCTCGAAAAAATGCCCGTGAATATGGATCGGATGCCCCATCATCGTGTCGTTGATGAGATTGACGCGCACCCGCTCGCCTTCGATGAAGGGGATCGGCTCGTGATGGTCCGACATTTTTTCGCCGTCGAACGACCACATGAACCGCTCCATGTTGCCGGTGAGGTGAATGTCGATGCTGCGGCTCGGCGCGCGCACGTCCGGATTGCGATCGAGCGCCATCAGGTCCCTGTAGACAAGCACCTTGTGGCCGACGTCGGCGAGGCCCTGGCCGGGCTCGCCGGTGCGGTCGACGGGCATCGGCGAGATGGTCTGGACGCTCGGGTCGCGCTTCACCTGCGGCGCGTTCGAGAAGTCTCGCATCTTCATCGAGTCCATCGCGTGCCCGCCATGGTCCATGCCCGCCATCTGGCCATCGGCGCCCATCGCGCCGTGGTCCATCCCGCTCATCGCGGAATGATCCATCCCCGAATGATCCATGCCTGCCATGGCGCTATTGTCCATGGTCGCCATCGCTGCCGCCGCGCCGGTCGCGAGGCGCGCGGACGCGTTCTTCTCGGCCGTCGGATCGACGCCCCGCATAGCGCCGCCCGACATGTCCATGCCTTCCATGCCCGGCATCGAGGACATGTCCATGCCCATGTCCTTCATGTCGGCAAGCGGCCGCTTGCGCAGCGGCGGCACCTCGCCGGCCATACCGGCGCGCGGCGCGAGCGTAGCACGCGCCATGCCCGAGCGGTCGATCGCCTCGCCGACAAGGGTGTAGGCCTTGTCCTCAGCGGGCGTCACGATGACGTCGTAGGTCTCGGCGACACCGATTTGGAACTCGTCGACGGTGACCGGCATCACATTCTGCCCGTCGGCCTGGACGATGCTGAGCGGCAGGCCGGGTATGCGGACGTTGAAGGTGGTCATCGCCGACGCATTGATGACGCGCAGCCGCACACGCTCGCCCGGTGTGAAGAGCGCGGTCCAGTTGTCCATCGGACCATGGCCGTTGACGAGATAGGTGTAGGTCGATCCGGTGACGTCGGAGATGTCGGCCGGGTCCATCCGCATCTGGCCCCAGTCGAGCCGGTCCTTGAGCGGCTGATCCTTGCCCGACAGGAGCCCGGCCAGGGTCTGGCGCTGGAAATTGAAATGGCCGGGGTTGACCTTGAGGCGCCGGAAGATCGCCTGCGGCGAGAGCGCGCTGTGATCGGCGAGCACGATGACATGCTCGCGGTCATAGGCGACCGGATCGGCACCGGCGGGATCGATGATGATCGGGCCGTAATGGCCTTCCTGTTCCTGCAGGCCCGAATGGCTGTGATACCAGTAGGTGCCGCTTTGCACGACGGAGAACTGGTAGAGGTAGTTCGAGCCCGGCTTGATGCCCGGAAAAGACACGCCCGGCACACCGTCCATATTGGCCGGCAGGATCAGCCCGTGCCAGTGGATCGAGCTGTCCTCCTCCAGCTGATTGATGACGTTGAGCCGCACGCGCTGGCCCTCGCGCAGCCGGATCAGCGGGGCAGGGACCGTGCCGTTGAGGCCGATTGCCCGGAACTTGCGCCCGTCGATGGTCATCGACTGCCGGGCGATGGTGAGCGTAATGTCTTCGCCCGACACGGTCGGCAGCGTCGGTCGCATCCCCGGCGAGATCGTCTGCGCCCAGGCCGGCAGCCAGGCTGACAATGCTGCGCCGCCGCCGGCGAGGGCCGCGCCGCGGAGGAACTGGCGGCGGTCGAGAGCAGAAATCATTCGGTTGTCTCAGCTTTAAGAAAGAGGGCGGACCTATTGGAAATACGCAGCGTGGCCTCATCCCCCTCAAACTTTCTTCAACATTTCTGCGAGGCGTGCGCGGGCGCGGTAGAGGCGAGTCTCGACTGCCTTCTGGCTGATGCCGAGAATCTCGGCGGTTTCGGCTTCCGATTTCTCGTCGATCGTCCGCAGGATGAGCGTGTCCTTGAGAGAGGCGGGCAGGGCGGCGATCGCCTTCATCGCCTCTGCCAGCTGCTGCTCGGCGCCGATTGCCTGGTCGGGTAGCGGCGCCTCATCGGCGACGTCATCCGCCTCGCCCAGCGGCAGGGCCATGGAGAAGAAGTTTCGGACCGCGCGCCGGCGCCGCCAGTCATGGCATTTGTTGATGACGATCCGGGACATCCAGACCTGGAAGGGTCGGGTTACGTCATAGCGGTTGAGTGCGGCAAAGGCCGCGACGAAGCTCGCCTGGGTGACATCTAAGGCCTCATCCATAGATCCGACATGGCTGCGCACGAGCCGGTGAACCCAACCTTGATGCCGCCGGACCAGTTCGCCATAAGCCGCTTGCCGCCCGCCAAGCGCCAAAGCCGCAAGCTCCCCGTCCGAGCAGTCGGGGAGGCTCGCGGTCATTTGGACTTGGCCGTCAGCGCTTTCACGACGGCGTCGTCGAACTTCTCGGTCTGATCGGGACGCAGCACGGCCCGCATTGCGAAGATGTGCTCGAGCGTTTCCTTCTGCAGGGCGCCCATGGCCTGGTGCGAGCGATCCACCGCCGCTGCGACTTGCGGGCCATAGCCATGCTCCGCTTCGATCGCCTCCGCGAGGCGCGCATTGTCGGCGCGCAGTTCGGCCTCCAGCGCTTGACGCCGTATGGCGTAGTTCTTCTCGATTGTCTCGAGCCGGCTGTGTTGCGCGGAATCCAGCTTCAGATCGCGATGGAGCAGCTCGTGCAGCTCATTTTCGACCGGGCGCACTGGAACCACATAGACGCGGCCGATGACAACGCCAGCGATCGCCGCGGCGAAGGTCAACAGGACGAGGAGCAGGAGCCGGCGGCGGTCGCGCATCATTGCGAGCTCAGTAGCGTCGAGGGCGCAAGCGCGAGCCGGGCATCGAAGGGCGATATCGGGTTCGGATCGGCAGACTGCGTCGGAACCGCCGAGCCGGCAATTCCGATGAACAGCGCGGTTGCGGCCGCGATGCCGAATGTCGTTGCGCCAAGGCGCGGTATGGCCTGGATGCGCGCTATTTCCGCCATGACCCGGCTTTCCAGACCGCCGAGCCTGGGATCGAGAGGCGCATCGCGCAACCGCGAGAGCAGGTGGTCAAGTTCATCCATGATGCTTCTCCGTCTTCATTCTTCAATACGCATCCTGGTCCAGGAACCCTTGCTGTAGATAAAAAATGTAATTGCGAGGGGTGGGGGCTCGGGCTGCGTATTGTCTCATGGGATCCACAGGAGAATGTTCCAATGCGTTTCTTTTCGCCTCTCGCAGCTATCGCCATCGTAGGCCTGAGTGTTTCGGCTCCGGCCTATGCCCATCCCAAGCTTGTATCCTCGGCTCCGGCCGCCAATGCCAGCGTCTCGGCGCCCTCGCGCATTACGCTTACGTTCAGCGAAGGTCTGATGCCCAGGCTGTCGGGTGCCGAGATCGTGATGACCGGTATGCCCGGCATGCCCAACCATCGCATGGCGGTGACCGGCTTCAAGACCTCTGTCGAGGGCGACAACAAGACGCTCGTGCTGACCTTGGCGCGCCCGCTGTCGGCCGGCACCTATCAGGTTGCCTGGCACGTCGTGTCGACCGACACGCATCGGATCCAGGGCAACCTTGCCTTCACAGTGAAGTAAGGCGATGAGCGAGATCGGGGTCATCGCGATCCGCTGGGCGCTTTACGTTGATCTCGGCCTGCTGTTCGGGCTGCCGCTGTTCGCGCTCTATGCGCTCGGCGGCGGCCGGACGGTCCGGTCGTATCTGCCTTTGGGGCCGATGATCGTCCTTCTCGTACTGCTGGGACTGTTGCTGTCGGTGCTGGGATTTCTTGTCCAGGCCTCGGCTATGACCGGCCTTCCGCTAACCCGGCCGGATCTTCAGTTGGTGAGTGATCTGCTCAACGACACCGCGCTGGGCACCGCGCTCAAGGTGCGTCTGGCGGCGCTGGTCATCCTATTGCCGTGCGCGGCGCTCTATGGCCGAAAGCCGCGCGTCTGCGTCATGACCTCGACACTCGCAGGCGCTATCGCGCTCGGGACACTGGCCTGGTCGGGCCATGGCGCGGCCGGAGAGGGCAGTGCCGGCTGGCAGCAGCTGGCGTCCGATCTCGTACACCTTCTTGCGGCCGGCGCGTGGGTCGGCGCGATCGCCGCTTTCCTTGCGCTCGTCATTCCCAACGTTGACACTGATGGCTTGGCGCGGGTGTTGCTGACCGAGCAAGCGCTTCGCGGCTTTTCGATGGTTGGGACGGTGATTGTCGGATTGCTTGTCGTCACCGGGACCGTCAACACTCTCTTTCTGGTGGGTTCCGAGCATATCGCGGGGCTGTGGCAATCGAGCTGGGGGCTGCTGCTCACCGCCAAACTTGTGCTGTTCGCCGGCATGTTGGGCTTGGCCGCACTCAACCGCTATCGCCTGACCCCCTCGCTTAGTCTCGCCATCGAGCAGGAGGACGCACCACGGGCGATGACGCTATTGCGCGGCAGCCTTGTGGTGGAAGGCGGTCTTGCGATCATCATTCTCGCGCTTGTCGCCTGGCTGGGTACCTTGTCCCCGCCCATGTCCATGTAGTCGCGCTTGAGGGGCGGAAGGAGGTCGGAGCCACTGCCATGCAGCCGTACACACCGCCGCTCGGAAACGGGTCCACTCAGGATTATGACCGCGCGATCCGGCTTTGGACGCGGGAACGGCGGTGGCGCGAGGCGATGCTCGCCGCGCTCGCGCCGAGAGGCGGCGAGACGATCGTTGATATAGGCTGTGGTACGGGCAGCTTCGCCTTGCTGCTCAAGCGCGACGAACCCAGCGCGCGCGTGATTGGTCTCGATCCCGATGCGGAGGCGCTCGACATCGCCCGACGCAAGGCCGCAGCGATGGTTGCCGATGTCGACTGGCGCCAAGGCTTCGCGACGGATCTGCCCGAACAGAGTGCAGATGCCGTCGTATCGAGCCTTGTACTTCATCAGATGCCGCTGGACATGAAGGCGGCCACCCTTCGCGCCATGTACGCGATCCTTCGCCCCGGTGGTCGCCTAGTCATTGCCGATTATGGTCGCCAGCGCGGATTCATGCGCTTGGCCTTTCGGCTAACCGTTCAGCGTCTCGACGGCGTCAGCGATACCCAACCCAACGCCGAAGGCGTTCTCCCGAGATTGATCGCGCTGGCAGGTTTCGAGCATATTGCCGAACCGTTCAAGATCTCGACGATCACCGGGGCGATCCAACTGTTCACCGCGAGCCGTCCGGCATCGATTCTGAGCCGAGCCGTCGCAAACGATCTCGGCTGATTTCCCAGGGCCAGGAGATTTTGACGCTTTGGGCAATCCTTAGGTGATTACGTATTGACCCTGACATGGTGTCAGACCTTAGATTGTCAGGCGTCGAAAGGAGCAAGGCGATGAACGAGACACATGGAGCGGCGCATGGCGGCGGTTGCTGCGGCAGCCACGGCGCTGCGAAACCAGCGGCTGGCGTCAAGGACCCGGTCTGCGGCATGACCGTCGATCCTGCGATCACTGCGCACCATGCCGAGCATGGCGGTGAAAGCTATCATTTCTGCAGCGCGGGCTGCCGGACCAAATTCATCGCCGATCCCGAGCGCTATCTCGGCCCGCCGACGCCGCCGGTCGCGGCGCCCGAAGGCACGATCTGGACCTGCCCGATGCATCCCGAGATCCGCCAGGACCATCCCGGGTCCTGTCCGATCTGCGGCATGGCGCTCGAACCCGCGACCGTGACCGCCGACAGCGGCCCCAGCCACGAGCTAGTCGATTTCACGCGGCGCTTCTGGGTCGGCCTCGTGCTGGCTCTCCCGGTGCTGATCCTCGAGATGGGCGCGCATGTCTTTCCCGCGATCCATCGCCTCGTGCCGATGTCTATCTCGGTATGGATCCAGTTCGTGCTGGCGACACCCGTCGTGCTGTGGGCGGGCTGGCCGTTCTTCGAGCGTGGCTGGGCCTCGCTCAAGACCCGCAACTTCAACATGTTCACCCTGATCGCGATGGGGACCGGGGTCGCCTGGATCTACAGCGTCATCGCGACGCTCGCGCCTCAGCTGTTCCCGCCGGCCTTCCGCGGCGAGGACGGCATGGTTGCCGTCTATTTCGAGGCGGCCGCGGTGATCACCGTCCTCGTGCTGCTCGGCCAGATGCTCGAACTGCGCGCGCGGGAACGCACCTCGGGCGCGATCAAGGCGCTGCTCAACCTTGCACCAAAGACCGCGCGCCGGATCGGTTCTGATGGGAACGAAGAGGAAATCAGCCTTGATCTGGTTGCGGTGGGCGACCGCCTGCGGGTGCGGCCGGGCGAGAAGGTGCCGGTCGACGGCGTAGTCGAGGACGGCCGCTCCTCGCTCGACGAGTCGATGGTCACCGGCGAATCCATGCCCGTCACCAAGGCAAAGGCCGACACAGTGATCGGCGGCACGCTCAACCAGACCGGTGCGCTGGTGATCGTCGCCGACAAGGTCGGCCGCGATACCATGCTCGCACGCATCGTCCAGATGGTCGCTGAGGCGCAGCGCTCGCGCGCGCCGATCCAGCGCATGGCCGATCAGGTGTCGGGCTGGTTTGTGCCCGTGGTCATCGCGGTCGCGGCCGTCGCGTTCATCGCCTGGGGCATCTGGGGTCCCGAGCCGCGCTTCGCCTATGGGCTGGTGGCGGCGGTCGCCGTGCTGATCATCGCCTGTCCCTGCGCACTGGGGCTGGCAACGCCGATGTCGATCATGGTCGGGGTCGGCCGCGGCGCCGGGCTCGGTGTCCTCATCAAAAATGCCGAAGCACTCGAGCATATGGAGAAGGTCGACACTCTCGTCGTCGACAAGACAGGCACGCTGACCGAAGGCCGGCCTGCCGTCACCCAGGTCGTGCCGGCGCCCGGCTTCGACGAAGCCGAGCTGCTGCGTCTTGCCGCCTCGGTCGAGCGGGCGTCCGAGCATCCGCTCGCGCTGGCGATCGTCGAGGCCGCCAAGGATCGCGGCATCGCCACGAGCGACGTCACCGACTTCGACTCGCCGACCGGGCGCGGCGCGCTCGGCACTGTCGATGGCTGCAGGATCGTTCTCGGCAACGCGCGGTTCCTCGGTGACGAGGGCGTCGCCACCGAGGCGCTCGCCGACCAGGCCGACGCGCTGCGCCGGGATGGCGCCACCGCGATCTTCATCGGGGTCGACGGCACAGTCGGCGGCGCCTTCGCGATCGCCGATCCGGTGAAGGCCACGACACCAGAAGCGCTCGCCACGCTCAAGGCGGAGGGCATTCGCGTGGTCATGCTGACAGGCGACAACCGCACGACGGCGGAAGCGGTCGCCCGGCGTCTGGGCATCGACGAGGTGGAGGCCGAGGTGCTGCCCGATCAGAAGAGCGCCGTGGTCGCGAAGTTCAAGCGCGAGGGGCGGGTGGTCGCCATGGCCGGCGACGGTGTCAACGACGCCCCCGCGTTGGCCGCCGCCGACGTCGGCATCGCCATGGGTTCCGGCACCGACGTCGCGATCGAGAGCGCTGGCGTCACGCTGCTCAAGGGCGACCTGACTGGCATCGTCCGGGCGCGGCGGCTCAGCCAAGCGACCATGTCGAACATCCGCCAGAATCTCGTCTTCGCCTTCATCTACAATGTCGCGGGCGTGCCCGTAGCGGCGGGTGCGCTCTATCCGCTGTTCGGTATTCTGCTCTCGCCCATTATCGCGGCGGCGGCGATGGCGCTCTCTTCGGTGAGCGTGGTCACCAACGCGCTGCGCCTCAACCGGAAAGCACTGTGAACATCGGCGAGACGTCACGGCAGAGCGGCGTCTCTGAGCGGATGATCCGCCATTATGAAAAGATCGGCCTCATCCCGGCGCCGGCGCGTCGGGGTGCTGGCTATCGTGACTATGGCGAGCGCGACCTCCATCGCCTCCGGTTTATCGCCAATGCCCGCGATCTCGGCTTCCCGATCGAGGAGATCCGCACGTTGCTCAGCCTTTGGGCCGATACCGGCCGTGCCAGCGCGGAGGTGAAGCGGCTTGCCCTTGCCCGCGCCGATGAGTTTCAGCGCAAAGCCGAGGCGTTGACGGCGCTGCGCGACACGCTAATCGACCTGGCCGAGCGCTGCCAAGGCGACGAGCGGCCGGATTGTCCGATCATCGCCGAACTGGCCGCGGCCCGATCCGCATAGCATCCGGCATCGCACGGCCGAGAATTTTAGGGGTGCCCGTTTTCGGTCGATTCGTGCAGGTCGACGGCGAAAGCGATCCGCAACAGGTCGGGCAGGCTTTGCGCGTTGAGTTTGATCATCAGACTGGCCCGATGCAGCTCGACCGTGCGCGACGTGACGCCGAGTTCATCTGCGATAAGGCTATTTGGATAGCCTCGCGAAATTCCTCTCAGAACGGCCCGTTCGCGCTGCGTCAGTCTCGCGGCTTTCGAAAGAGCGTCGGCCTGTTCGGAGGCACGACGGGCTATACTCTCAAGCCAGCTGAAGCCGCGGTCGATCGCGCCGAGCAATGCGGCCTTCTCGACCGGTTTGGCGAGAAAGTCGGCAGCGCCCGCCTTCATCGCCTGTACGGCGAGCGTAGGATCGCCATTGCCCGTCAGCACCACGACGGGCATGTCGATACCGCGTCGCGTCAGCTCCGCCTGAACCTGCAGGCCGTCCATGTCGGGCATGTGCATGTCGAGAACCACGCAGCCTTTCTCGGCGTCCTCTGCGCTCAACAGAAACTCCGGCCCCGAAGCGTAGGCTTCTACGGCAAACCCTGCGGTCCGCAACGTGAAACTTAGTGCTTTTCGTATTGTCTCTTCGTCATCGACGATATGCACGACGCGCTTGTTCCCCATAGCCCCCGAGATCGATCAATACGCAGTGCCGCGAGGGCAGCGCTTCAAGGGATACTTCTCTGCACGTTGGACTATGGTCCCAGGTCAAGAGTAAAAATTTGGCGAGGCAAAACGGCGAAGGACAGCGAAACTGTGAGGGTTCGGCTACTCCGCTCACACCAATGCCGCGGTCGCTGCGGCTCATTGCCGGGTCTCTGCTCCGGACGATGCATGCGAGTTGCCCGCGCCGCCCTCGGCGCGATCGAGCCATCGCTACGCTTCCATCACATCGTCGACCGGCAGCGGGTTACTGGCGCCCGGCGGGCGAGGGGGGCGGGTTGGCCCTTGACGGCTGCGCGATCGGACGCCCAGGATAGCAGGGTGGCGCGCTTTACTTCGGGCTCAAGCTTCAGGTGCCCAGCAACGTCGAGGGGATCGATGAACGAGCGTGTGTGCGACACGACATATCCTCCTTCCCTGCCGCGATTTTCTCCGAAAGGGAGATCTCAGGAGATTGGTTCGGACTCGTTTAGGGTCAATGGATGAGGACGCGCACAGCGTTTGCCGGGCGTTCATTTCCGTCTTAGAACTGACGCGCAGCACGCCATTCAATCCGGTGGCGAACGGCCTCCGCGATCGCTGGCATGACGTCTATATCATTCGACGCATGTGCAACCGCGTTCGTGCTGACGATCCTTTCGACAAGCCCACCCAGAACCTGCGCTGCATCGCCGGCAAAAAGCGGATGCACGACCACGCAATCCGGTCGCGCGAACCCCATGCCGACCAGTTGGCGCGCCGCCTCGGTGAGGGTCCGACCGGATGAGGCGATATCGTCGACCAGCACCGGCTGGCGATCGAGAAACGCTGGGGCATTCGGAATCGAGATGGTGACGTGACGGTCGCCGGATCGGATTTTCTCGCACACGAGAAACGGAGCATCGGCATCGGCCGCCACCTGCGAGACCCACTGTTCGCTTTCCAGGTCCGGACCGATGATCAGCGGGCGAGCGACATTGCGCTTGATCCACGAGGCCAAAAACGGCGCGGCATGAACAACCTGGGTTGGGATGCGGTAGATTTCCGACAATTCATGGTAGCGATGGAGATGCGGATCGACCGTCACCAGCCAGTCGAGATGGCGAGACAGGATCGCAGCAAAGGTTCGCGACGTCACCGCCTCGCCGGCATGGAAGCGTATGTCCTGGCGCATGTAAGCGAGGTAAGGGGCGACGAGCCCGATCCTGCGAGCGCCAAGATCGCGCGCGGTGTCGGCTGCGAACAGCAGCGGCAACAGCTTGGCGTCCGGATGATCGAGACTGGACAGCAGGATGACCTCGCGGTCGCTGACGTCGTTTCCGACCCTGAGATAGGTTTCCCCGTCAGGAAACTGACGATGCTCGATCGTGCCGACCTCTGCATCGAGCGCGGCGGATAGCGGCTGTGCCAGGGCCTCGCTGCCAGGCAGCGCGAACAGGACGGGACGGTTCATAGCGCTTCAATCCCGAAGATCGGCCCGTCGCTCACGGCATAGGCCGCCGCATAGTCGAGCTCGCCCGGGCTCTCGGCATGAATGCTACACAAGGGAGCCCCGGCATCCACCATCTGGTTCAGCCGACACTGCAGTGCGACGCCAGCGGCCTTGGCCACCGGCGCGCCGGCGAGCTTCGCGACCGTCGCGAGCTTGCGATTGTCGATACTCACCAGGCGGCCGCTATAGGGAGCGATCATATCCTGCTGAAACCGGGCGACCGGTGGAGCCCGCATGCCGCCCTGCGCTTCGCAGATACGTTGGAACTTGGCCCAGGCCCCGCCGCTTTCGAGACACGCCCGCGCACGCGCATAGCCTTCGCCGGCCGGGGCCGCGTCAGCGAGCTCAAGCAGTCCTCCCGCCAGCTCGCAGGCCCGGTGGGCGAGATCCTCGGCGCCCGGCTGCCCCTGGAGGACGGCAAGGATATCCTGCGCCTCGAGCGCCGGGCCGATGCCCCGTCCGATCGGCTCCGCGCCGGGGCCGCGCATCACGCGCGTGCGAAGCCCGAAGGCTTGGGCGACCGAGCTCAGCGCGCGCTCGAGCGTATCGGCGGCATCGGTTCCGCGTACCTTGGCGGTCGGCCCGACCGGGATATCGATGACCAGATGGGTCGCACCGGCCGCGATTTTCTTGGACAGCACCGAGGCGACCATCTGCCCTACGGCATCGATATCGAGCACTCGTTCAACGCCGATGATCACATCGTCGGCCGGGCTGAGATTGACGGCGCCGCCCCAGGCGATGCAGCCGCCTTCGCGCTCGACCACCTTGCGGATGGCGGAAACGTCGAGGTCGACAGGTGCAAGCACCTCCATCGTGTCCGCCGTGCCGGCCGGCGAGGTGATCGCCCGCGACGATGTCTTGGGCATGATCAGGCCCTCCGCGGCCATGATCGAGACGATGATCGGCGTGGTGCGATTGCCCGGCAATCCACCGACGCTATGCTTGTCGACGATGACCGCTCCGGACCACTGCAATCGCTCGCCGACATCGACCATCGCCCTGGTCAGGCTGATCGTTTCGTCCGTATCGAGCGGGACCGCTGAGCATGCCGTGATGAACGCCGAGAGATGGACATCGCTATAGCGTCGCTCGGCGATGTCGGTCATGATCGCTGAAAAAGCCCCTTCACTGAGACGATTGCCATAGATGCGCCGACGCACTTCGGCGAGCGAGGCGAGAGGCTGGGCGTGCGCGATCTCGACCGGATCGCCCTCGCTGACGCCGAGCCGCCGCCATGCGGATTCGGACAGGCCGATCTCGCCGGGCGCTGGAGCCTCCGCGGAACTGTGCAGCAGCGAGACGACGATTTCCCGCCCGCCGGCGTGCAGCGCGACCTGCGCGCGCGACGCGAGACCTTCCGAGCGGCAGACGGGACAGTCTTGGCGCATGACCGCGATCAGATCACCTCCGGCAGCCGACAGGCCGAGGCGGTGTGCCCGCAGCGTCGTCGCGACAGGCTCTACTTCGGCGTCCTCGATGATCCCGGGCTTCACGCGAGCATGCCCCAGCTACCCAGCGCCGGTACGCTGCATGCCCAGCCCAGATCCTCCGAGACACGCTTCGCCAGGACCTGGGCGCCGGTCGGCTCGCCATGCGTGACATAGACATGGCGCGGGGGCTCTTGCAGCGACCCGAGCCAGCGCATGAGCTCGTCGCTGTCGGCATGCGCCGAAAGCATCGTCAGGTTGGCGACATCGGCTTCGACCGGGATATACTCGCCGTGGATCTTGATCGTCCGGGCGCCCCCGATCATGGCGGCGCCGCGGGTGCCCGCCGCCTGGAAGCCTGAGAAGAGGATGAGGTTCTTCCCATCCGGCGCGAAGCGCTTGAGATGGTGGAGCACGCGGCCGCCCGTTGCCATTCCACTGGCCGAGATGATGACCTTGGGAGCGGGGTTGGCGGTGAGTTCCTTGGATTCCTCCACTTCGCGCACATAGTGCGCGACGCTGCACGCCGCTTCGCACTCGGCGCGGGCCAGGCGATGCTCGTCCATGAAATCGCACATCAGCCCGCTCGCGTTGATCGCCATCGGGCTGTCGAGGAAGATCGGGATGTCGCGGAGGCGTCCCTGCGCGCGCAGACGCGAGAAATGATAGAGAAGCGACTGAACCCGTCCCACGGCGAAGGCCGGAATCACCACCGTCCCGCCTCTCTCGACGCATCGTTCGACATGATCTCCAAGCGTCTTTGTCGGATCGACCTGCTCGTGGCGCCGATCGCCATAGGTCGATTCCACTAGGACATAGTCGGCGCGCGCGGGCGGCTCGGGATCCTTCATCACCGCATCGCCGTAACGGCCGATGTCGCCTGAGAAGAGGATTGTCCGCCCCTTCCAGTCGATCTCGATCGACGCCGCGCCGAGGATGTGGCCGGCGCGATGGTAGCGCACCCTGATGCCGTCCGTGACTGCATGCCACGCTCCGAACTCGATCGGGCGGAAGAGCTGCAATGCCAGACGCGCGTCGGCCTGGGTGTAGAGGGGCAGCGCCGGCTGGTGCCTGGAGAAGCCGTGCTGGTTGGCGAACTCCGCATCCTTTTCCTGCAGATGGCCGCTGTCGGGAAGAAGGAGCTCGCACAGGGCCGCGGTCGCCCGCGTGGCAAGGACGGTCCCGTCCCAGCCCAGGCGCGCCATGCGCGGTAGTGCGCCCGAGTGATCGAGATGGGCGTGGGTCAGCAGCACCTGGCCGACATCCGCGACTTCGGGTGGGATCGATGCCCAATTAAGGCGGCGCAGATCCCTGGGTCCCTGAAACAGGCCGGAATCGACCACGATCTGAGTTTCACCATCGTCCACCAGATAACGCGACCCTGTGACCGTTCCCGATGCGCCGAGAAAGGCAACGCCGAGACCATCGGCCGGGCGCTTGGCCAGATCGATCCTTGCTTCACGCTCGAAGATGGTCACGCGGGAATGGTGCCGTTTCTTTCTCTTTTGCATGGACGCGGGCCTGCCTCTCACGATTATGTTCGTGAGCGCAGCATTGGTTCGCGGACGCCGCACGCCTATACGCAAAATCCGCAGCACGACTGCTGCTCCCCGACAGCTGCGTCGCCCGAACGCCGATGGCCGATCCCATCGATCGCCTTACCCATGCCTGCGCGATGCCCGGGGGACTTCGGTCTCTACTTATACCTTGCTCCTTGGACTCGAGCCTATGCTGCCCGGACGTTGACCAGAAGAGGACGGCATATGGGCGAACATGACCATCGCATGCGCAAGCGCGGCAAGATCGTTCTGATCGGCTTCCTGCTCGTCGCTAGCTTCTTCCTCCTCACCGAGCATACCGCGCACTTCCTGGGTGTGCTGCCCTATCTCATCCTGCTCGCCTGCCCGCTCATGCACCTGTTCATGCACCGCGGCCATGGTGGGCATCAGCATGGCCATGAGCCCGGTCAGGCACCCGCCGGCTTACCGGCCAATCCCAACGGCCGCATCGAAGGAGAGTCGCGATGACGCACGCCGACTATGGCTATGGTCTGTGGGGGCTCGCGCTGGTTAACGCCGCCGTTTTCATCCTCTTTGCGTTCAGCTTCTTCAAGCCGGCAACTAAACGAGACTGGCGCAGTTTGGGGGCGTTCAGCGCTTTCATCATAGCGCTCTTCGCGGAAATGTATGGCTTCCCGCTCACGATCTTCGTGCTTTCGGGGTGGCTCCAGTCGTATTTCCCCGCTGTCGACTGGTGGAGCCACGATGCTGGACATCTCCTGGAGATGATGTTCGGCTGGCGAGTTAATCCCCATTACGGTCCATTCCACATCGCCAGCTTTGTGCTGATCGGCGTGGGTTACTGGCTGATCTCGGTTGCATGGACGGCCCTTCACTTGAGTCAGCGCAAACACCAATTGGCCCTTACTGGGATTTATGCCCGGATCCGGCACCCGCAATATGTCGGCTTCATTCTCGTCATGCTCGGCTTTTTGCTACAATGGCCGACCCTTTTGACCCTTGCTATGTTTCCGGTGCTCGTCGTGATGTATATTCGGCTGGCTCGGCATGAGGAAAAGGAGGCGCTAGCCAACTTCGGCGAGGTTTACCGCGATTATATGGCTCGCGTGCCCGGCTTCATTCCGAATCTGACAATCCATTCGCGTCGAAGAAGGCCATGGCGATCCTTGACGGGAATGGCTGATGTAATTGCCGGCAAGGTCAATGCTGACGTTCTGACTGGCCTTATTATTCGGACATCGTTACCCGACCTCACAGCACACTACTGCAGCAATCCCGGTTCGACTGCGCAATCATCTTGGGAGGGCAAGTTCGCCTTGCACGGGCAGATTCGGTGTGGAGCTGATGCCCGGCACTAGACGCAGAGCATCGCCGATCAAGGTATAGACGGCGTGGCGCTGGCCGCCACGGTTCCGATGGTCGACGCGATAGCCCTGATAATGTCGGCGGAGCAGGCCTGCATTCACCAGTTCGGAAACGGCGCGACTGAGATTACTCTTGCCGGCTGTGCGAATGCGTGCCCGCATTTCCTCCGCGATCACGCCGCGCCTTTTCTCCGGATCGCCGGGGAGCAGTCCGTTTCTAGCGAGGTCGCTCTCGACCCGCTCGGCCAGCGTAATGCTGCGCGGACCACGCTGGGCCATCGGGGTCAATGCGTCGCATAGCCAATCGCGCAGGGAAACGAGCCCATCGTTCCGCCTGACCCAGGGACCGGCGCTTCCATCTGGCCCCGCCACCTGGGCGATCAGGTTGAGCAGCATGAAGGCATAACGGGGCCGGCTCGATACGGTCGCCAGCGTCTCGAGCACGGCCGCGACATCACAGCCAATGGAGGGTTCAAGAGGCTTGCCTGCATGAAACATAACATGATGGAATCAAGCACAAAGCAGGATCAATGTGAATCCCAAATCGGCGGCCGCAGACGGGTTGTCAGCTATGACACTTTGCCGGCGGATAAAGTGTCATAGGCGATCCATTCTAATCGTAGATTGTTGCGAATCGTTCTCAACTCATCCTGATAATCATGGCGCTCGCCGCTTAGGTGTGGACGAGCCGTCTCCTCGCGAACGAGCTTCCGTCGCCTATGGCGAACAGGATAAAAGACTGCGGCCGCCTTGATGATCTCACGCGCTTTGCGACGGACTGTCAGCGTGCTGAAACCCTTGGCGATCTGCATGGCACGATCGATGCCGCCGTGCGCGATCTTGGCTTCCGCTGGTTCACGCTGCTTCACAATATCGACCTTCGGCGCGGCGACGAGCAAAGCCTGTTCCTCACAACCTATCCGTCGGCCTGGCTCGAGGAAGTTCTAGAAGAACGCCACTATATCGAAGATCCCATTCATGCGGCCTGCGCACGTACGCCCTCTGGACTGGCCTGGGACCGTGTCGGCGACGTGCTGGAGCTCACGCCGCGCCAGCGAGGCATCCTTGACCGCGCCCGGGATCATGACCTTGCATCGGGCTACAGTTTGCCGATCCGGACTCCGGGCGAGCCCGAGGCGATCTTCACTGCGGCCCGATCACGCGACGAGCCGCTGAGTGCAGAAGAGGTTCTGACCGCCCGTCTGCTCGGCTCGGTCGCTTATGATCGGGCGCGCGAGCTGCTTGGCGAAAGGGCAGGGCCATTGGCCTGCGTCCCTCTCAGCCCTCGCCAGGTCGAATGCATCGCGCTCGTCGCGCAAGGCAAAAGCGACTGGGAGATCGGCCAGATCCTCGGCCTCAGCCGCGACACCGTGCACGAATATGTTGAATCGGCCCGCAGGCGTTATGGCGTGCGACGACGCACGCAGCTGGTGCTGCGCGCGGTTCGCGATGGTCATCTCAACATGGAAGCGCTGCTCTGATCTCGCCGGCCATATGATGATCGGGCTTGGGCAAGTTCAGGATTTCTGCGCTGTCGCTGGCGCGATCAAGGACGCTACGGCCTTGTCTGACCTGATGGCCGAAATCACGAAGGCCATGGGCTTTCGGCACTATGCCCTGGTCCATCATGTCGACCTGAAGCCTGCGGTTCGCTCGGTCCACATCGTCGACTATCCGCAAGACTGGGTGGAGCGCTTCCAGGCGAGACGCCTCTATGCGAGCGACCCGATCCACCGCGCCAGCCATCGCACCAATGTGGGCTTTGCCTGGTCGGCGGTTCAGTCGATCATCTCTCTGACGGCCGCCGATCGCTCGATCCTGGCAGAAGCCTACGAGGCCGGGCTGGGCGACGGCTTCACCGTTCCGGCCCATATTCCTGGCGAGCTCAATGGATCCTGTTCCTTCGCGATGGCGGCGGGCGAGATGCTCGACCATCGGCAGCTGCCGTTCGTGCAGCTCGTCGGCAGCTTCGCGTTCGAAGCGGCACGCAAGATTTCCCGGATCCACGCGCCGCAATCCGAATGCCCGAGCCTGACCGAAAGGCAGGCCGAATGCGTGGCGCTGGTCGCGCGGGGCAAGACCGATTGGGAGATCAGCCAGATCCTCGGCATCGGCCAGGAAACGGTGATCCAGCATGTGAAGGATGCGCGCGACCGCTATGGCGTCACCAAGCGCACCCTCCTCGCCATTCGCGCCTTGTTCGAAGGGCAAATCAGCTTTGCCGATGTGTTCGGCCGATGATCTCCCCAGAACTGGGGATAACGCAAGAAAGCCGCCTCTGATCGACTGACAGGCCTCACCAAAAGGAGGCTGTCATGCACATCGGGACCGGCTTTTCGCAAGCCATGGAACACCGCCTGTTTCGCTCCATGTTCGAGGAGCGCAAGCGGGTCTTCGTCGATCTTCTTCGCTGGGACGTTCCGGTCATCGCCGGTCGCTACGAGATCGATCAGTTCGACAATGATCGCGCCGTCTACATCGTTGTTACCGGGGACGACGGGGAACACCGGGCATCCGCACGGCTTCTGCCGACCACGCACGAGCATATTCTCGGCACGATCTTCCCGGATCTTTGCGAGGAAGCGCCGCCGCGCGGCAGTGCTATCCTGGAAATCACCCGCTTTTGCCTTGCGCGAAAATTGCGCGCCCGGGAGCGTCTCGAGCTGCGCAATCAGCTGGTCACCGCGCTCGTCGAATATGCCCTCGCCAACCAGATCCACAGCTTCACCGGGGTCGCCGAGTGGCCGTGGTTCCAGCAGATCCTGGGTTTCGGCTGGACTTGCCGACCATTGGGTCTTCCCACGTCCGAGCAAGGGCGAAGTCTCGTCGCCTTGCAAATCGATGTGGACGACCGAACGCGCGAGCAGCTGCGCGCGAGCGGCATTTTCCGCCCTGTCGGCCTTGCCGATCTTCCCGCCGCAGCATGAGGAGGGCGATCATGGCCACGATCGCACCGCGCGGCGTCTCCGCCGCGACCAAAGCCGACGAAAATCTGCGGCAGCACGGCTTCTGCATCCTGCGGGATGTCGAGTCTCGGTCACGCATCGAGGAGATCAATCGATCCCTCCATCCGCGTTTTGCCGCCACGCCTTTCTGCCAGGGCGGATTCTATGGCCCTCGGACAAAACGCTTCGGTGGCCTGCTGAAGCGCGCGCCGACGGTTGAAAGTCTTGTCCAAAACCCTGCCGTCATGCGCCTCGTCCACGCTATCCTCGAGCCCTGGTGCGACACGGTCCAGCTCAACCTCACGCAAGCGCTCGAGCTGCACCCGGGGGCGCCAGCGCAATTTCCGCACCGGGATCAGGACATGTGGCGCGGTCCGACCGGCGAGCTCGAATATCTCGTCAACGTCATGTGGCCGATTTCGCCGTTCAAGGCCGAAAATGGGGCGACGCTGGTCTGGCCGGGGAGCCACAATGGCGGGCAGGGCGACGACGGCGCGGAGCCGGTCGCCATCGAAGCGGATCCGGGATCGGCGATCATATTCCTGGGATCGACCCTCCATGGCGCCGGCGCGAATCGTTCAAACGCGGTGCGCCGAGGCATCATCGTCAGCTACTGCCTCGGCTGGCTGAAGCCCTATGAGAACCAGTGGCTGACCTATCCGCCCGAGGTGGCCAGCGCATTCGATCCCGAGCTTGCCGCGCTGGTCGGCTACCAGCAGCACCGCCCCAATCTCGGCAATTATGACGGGCAGTGCCCGTCCATCCTGCTCGGCGGCGATCCGCCAGACCATCTCGCCGCAATCGATGCTCTCCGGCCCGACCAGGAAGGCGCTCTGTCCGAATTCCTGCGGCAGCAAACCGATCAACTCCCCCCCCGGCTAGGGGGATTGCCGAAATCGAGCGCGGTCGGAACAAAAGAGAGGTGAAATCCAACGGATAGCTGACGGCATTTCCCGACGCGGGAGCTGTCTCTCGCGGGGGAAGACCCGATGCAACGTGCAATATTCGGCATGGCGATGCTCGCCCTCGCCACAGCCCTTCCAAGCGCACCGGCAGCGGCGAATGACCTGGGCTGCCAGGTTCTCCTGTGTCTTTCCAATCCCGGTGGCGCGACCCAATACGCGCAATGCGTGTCGCCGATGACCAAGCTATGGCAACGCTTGGCCACCGGCGGCGCCTTTCCCGGCTGTAGCGGCGGCGTCGCCCGCACGAAGGTCTATGATCGCGATTCCACAACTCGCCGCCGGGTGGTCATCACGTTCAACGACGGCCGCAGCCAGACCTTCTCGCTGGCCGGCATCGAGCGTTTGGACGGCGGCCGCCGATGATCCTCGATGTCGCCACCCTTCTTTCGCTTGCAGGAGCTTGCGCACCGACGGTGGCGCCTGAGACGCTCATTTCGATCGTCCACACGGAGAGCCGGTTCAACAGTCTCGCAATCGGGGTCAATAGTCCCGGCGTGCGCGCGCCAAAGCCCGCGACCAAGGCGCAGGCAATCGCTGCGGCGCGCAGCCTGATTGGTCGAGGCTACAACATCGATCTCGGCCTGGGGCAGATCAACAGCGCCAATCTCGGCTGGCTGGGGCTTTCGGTGGAAAATGCATTCGAGCCCTGCTCCAACCTAGCCGCCGCCGCGCGTGTCCTAGCGACCAACTACCAGGCGGTCGCGCGCCTTGCCCCGAGCCGCGATCACGCGATCGCGACCGCCCTGTCGCTGTACAATACCGGCGACCGGCAGCGCGGTTTTCGCAACGGCTATGTCGCCAGGGTCTATGCCAGCGCGTCGGCCGTCATTCCGTTGATCCGGAGTACGGCGCCGGCAACCAGAAACTCGGTCGTTGCCCCAGCGGCTCCGGCCTTCGCTCCGCCACCCGATACCCCTGTTTCGCCCCCGGCCGCAGCCGGGTGGAATACAGCGGCGAGGGCGAGCCAGGCCTCGCTCATGGTGTTCGGCGACGGGGCCGCATCTCAGAAAGGACAGCATCCATGACAGCAATCACCGCCCACCTGGGCGGACGGCCACAATGGGCGCGACTTCTGCTGCGCATCATCGGCGTGATGGCATTGGCGCTGCTTGTCTCGATACTGCTGAGCGATCCTGCGCACGCGCAAGGTGCCGACGGCATCACGTCCATGGCGGAGAACATCAAGACCTGGCTCACCGGGACCTTCGCCAAGACCATCGCGGTGATCGCGGTCGTGATCGTCGGGTTCATGTTTTTCACCGGGCGCGCCAGCCTCGGCCTTCTGGTGACGGTCATTGTTGGCATCTTCATCGTCTTCAGCGCGCAGTGGATCGTCGACACCATCACGGGTGGCGCGTGAAGGAGAGCGCCGCGCTGGACGAGCGGCTGCGCGAGGAGACGTTGTTTCTCGCGGTCACGCGCCCGACGATGTGGCTCGGCGTGCCGCTCGAAGCCTCGTTGCCGATCGCGCTTGCCGCCTGTCTCACTTTGATCGTCAGCGGCAACCCGCTCTATGCCGGCGCCATCGGAGGCGCCTGTCTTGCTGTTGCACGGCTCATCGTGCGGCATGATGCCAACGCCTTCCGGCTGCTGTGCCTCTGGACCATGACCAAGGCGCGCAACCGGAACCGCGTCTGGTGGGGCGGCAGTTCCTATTCGCCGCTCCCGGTCGCCGGGCTGAAACGCAAGGGCTTTGCGCGTGGCTAGCGCGGCTGCCCAGCTCCCGCCGCGCAAGACGCCGTGGCGCATATTGCGGCAAGAGGCCGAGCCTGGGCGCTATCTGCCCTATGCGCGCCACGTGACGTCGGAGGTGATCGCGCTCGATAGCGGCGACCTCATGATGATGTTCCGCCTCGAGGGGCTCGCCTTCGAAACCGCGGATCCGATCCACCTCAACGACTGGCATGAGAAGCTCAACGGCACCTGGCGCAACATTGCCGACGACCGGCTCGCGCTCTGGACCCACATCGTTCGCCGCCCGGTCGATGACTATCCCGAAGGCCAATTCCGCTCGGACTTCGCGGCCGAACTGGACGAAAAATATCGCGCGCGGGTGACGGCCAAGCGCATGTTCGTCAACGAGCACTATCTGACGCTGATCATGCGGCCGGCGGTCGGCTCGGCCGATCGGACGGGGCTTCTCCTCAAGCGCATCGCCAAGGCCAGGGCGGCCGATGAAGAAATCGACCCTGACGAACTGGCCCGCTTCGAGGAGAAGGCGCGCGATATCGAAAAGCTCCTCCGGCGGTGCAGCCCCGCACGGCTCGGCCTCTATGAGCAAAATGGCCTCCTATTCTCCAGGCCGCTCGAAGTGCTCGAGCAAGTCATGATGGGCGCCAAGGCCAAGGTGCCGCTGGTCCGAGGCCATCTTGGATCCGCACTCTACGGCGAGCGGGTGATCTTCGGACGCGAGACGGTCGAGATCCGCGCCCATGATGCGAGCCGCTGGCTGGGGATTTTCGGCATCCGGGAATATCCTGCGCTCACCCGTCCCGGTCAGATGAACGCTCTGCTCGGCCAGGATTTCGCGTTCGTCGTGTCGCAATCCTTCACCTTCATGGGGAAGGCGCGCGCGGCCGAAAGGCTGCGCCGGCGACAGAACCAGATGGCCTCGACCGAGGACGCGGCAGCAAGCCAGGCGCTCGACCTTGAAGACGCCGCCGACGATCTTCAAAGCAATCGGTTCGTGCTGGGCGAACATCACTTCTCGCTTGGGGTGTTTGCCGAGAGCCAGAGGCGGCTCGCCGATAATCTGTCGGCCGCGCGGGCGGCGCTCGCGGACGCTGGTCTGGTGTCGGCGAGGGAAGGTCCGGCGCTCGAAGCAGCCTTCTGGGCTCAGCTTCCCGGTAACTTCGCGTGGCGGGCGCGGCCGGCGGCAATCACATCGCGGAATTTCGCCGCATTGGCACCCTTCCATACCTATCCCGCGGGCCGGCCGAGCGGAAATCATTGGGGTCCGGCGATCGCGCTGATGAAGACGGCCGCGCAATCGCCCTACTATTTCAACTTCCATGTCGGGGATCTCGGCCACACGCTCATTATCGGTCCCTCGGGCGCGGGCAAAACGGTCGTTCAGAACTTCCTGATGGCGCAGCTCGAGAAGACGGGCGCGCAGCAGATCTTCATCGACAAGGATCGCGGCGCCGAGATCTACGTGCGGTCTGTTGGCGGGATCTATCTGACGCTGAAGAACGGGGAGCCAACCGGCTTCGCGCCGCTGCGGGCGCTCGAATATGGACCGCGCAACCTCGTCTTTCTCGGTCGTCTGATCCGGCAGCTGGTGACGCCGCCGGGCGGCCCGCTGGGCGTCACCCAGGAGCGTATGATCGACGAAGGCTTGGCGTCGCTCGGGCGGCTCGCACCGGAGAACCGATCCATTCTGGCCCTGCGCCAGCTGCTCGGCCAGCGCGACCCGGAAGGCATCGGCGCTCGACTTGAGAAATGGTCGCGGGGCGGATCGCTGGGTTGGGTGTTCGACAACGAGATCGATGCTTTGTCGCTCGATGCGCCGTTCCTCGGCTTCGACATGACCGACTTCCTCGACAATCTGGAAGTTCGCACGCCGATCATGATGTACATGTTCCATCGCATCGACGGCCTTCTGGATGGCCGCCGACTGGTGATCGACATCGATGAGTTCTGGAAGGCGCTGGGTGATGACGCTTTCCGCGCCTTTGCCCAGGATGGCCTGAAGACCTACCGCAAGCAGAACGCCTTCTTGGTTTTCGGCACGCAGAGCCCGGCCGATGCGCTGCGCTCGGATATCTCACACAGTATCATGGAGCAGGTCGCGACCAAGATCCTGCTGCCCAACCCCTATGGGCGTGAAACGGATTATATCGACGGGCTGGGCCTGACCCAGGCGGAATTCAAGCTCGTCCGTCACGACCTGAACCCCGAGTCTCGCCGCTTCCTCATCAAGCAGGGTCATGACTCGATCGTGGTGGAACTGGACCTGGGCGGCCTCTCCGACGAGCTCGCGGTGCTCTCGGGCACCACGGAAACCGTGACGCTCCTCGATGCCATTCGCGCTGATGTCGGCGACGACCCGGCGAAATGGCTGCCTCTTTTTCACCAGCAGCGTCGGTCTGCATCGATCAGGAAAGGATGAGCTATGGGTAAGGGCATATACGCAGCACTTGGCGCCATCGCCCTAGGAATGGCGGGGCCTGCAGTTGCGCAAGGCATCCCCGTCTACGACAGCTCCGGTTATCTGCAGGCGCTGGCCACGGTGAAAAACACCCTGTCGATGATCGATCAGGGGAAGGAGCAGATCGCAGAAGCGAAGCAGCTCTATGGCAGCTTCAACCAGGTCACCGACGTCAACGGCATCGCATCATCTCTTTCCACCGATGCCATGCGCCATCTTCTGCCGCGGGAGGCCCGTGACATCAGTCGGCTGATGTCGTCGGACAATGCCAGCCTGGGTTCGCTCGGGAGCTCCGCGACCCGTATCCGGGACGCCAACCGCATCGCTTTGCCGGAATTGCGGCCAGGTGCGTCGGCGTATGAGCGCGCGTCCCGCGATAACCTCTTGCGGAACGGCGACCTCGCAGCGCGCGACGCCGCGATCGCGGAGGCGGCCTATGGCGTGTCGGCCCAGCGTACCGCCGGCCTCGAAGAGCTGAGAACCTCGCTGGATACCGCTTCGGACGCCAAGCAGGTCATGGATATCCAGGCGAGGGTAGGGGTCGAGAATGCCCATATCCAGAACGACGCCTTGCAATTGCAGGCGCTGCGAATGCGGCAAGAAGCAGACGTCCAGTTGCGATCACAGCGCGAAAGCGAAGCGATACTGGCGACGAAGCTAGAAAGCTTGTCGCAATGACCGCGAGAGCTTTGCTGCTTGGGTTTGCCGCAGCGGGAATGCTCGCAGGATGCGAGCGGGCACCGCGCGGGAAGGACTATCTAACCTCTCACCCGGAAGAGCTCAGAGGACTCGTCAAGGCCTGTGCCGACGGATCACATCCCAACGAACAGGAGTGTTCCAACGCTGAAAGCCTCCGGATCCTCGACAACAAGATGCGGTCGCTTTCGAAATAATCCAGCGCCCTGGAGCCTCGCATGGCCACGGACATGTTCAATTCACTTTACGCGAACGTTGATGGGAAGCTTGATCTTTTCCTCAACGAGCGTCTCCAAAACGTCGTAGAGGTTGTCCGTGGTCCGCTCGCTGTCGGGCTGGTTATCTACATCGCCCTGTTCGGCTACATGGTGATGCGGGGCATCATCAGCGAACCATGGGGTGAGCTATTCTATCGGATGGTGAAGCTCTGCCTGCTGTATGTTGCTGCGACGACGGTCGCCTATTCCGATTGGATCACGACGCCGCTCTTCCACGGAATGCCCGATGCGATCTCCCAAGCTCTCGCCGGTAAGACGATCGACACAGTAGGAGAGGCATTCGACGACTATTACACTCAAAGTGATGCTATAGTTGCGCGGATAGAGACTGAAGCCGCAACCTACAGCGACATTAACCCATATAAACTGGTCCTCTATGCGCTGAGCCTGGGGCTGAAGGCATTAGTTGGGCTCTCGGCAGCGGTTGGATTCGCTATCACCATATTTGCCAAAGTTGCGTTGGCGATCATTATCGCGCTTGGCCCCATCTTCATCGCCCTAGCTCTTTTCGAGCCAACGAGGCGTTTTTTCCACGGCTGGCTGGGCCAAGTATTCAACTATATCGTTCTCCTTGCTGTAATCATAGCCATCACGACCCTAATCACAGACCTCGGAGCGGCTGCAACAGCAGCATCTGAAGGCGTCGTGGATACGGCTTTCGGTGCTGTCCTGTTTGCAGCGTACATATTTTTGGGGACGATCTTCTTCTTCCAGGCTCCGGCCATCGCGACGGGAATAGCCGGGGGCGCGGCTGCCGGCGTGGGTGCCTTCGCCGGAACGGCTTGGGGGACGATGGCATCTCCCTTCCGACAGCGTCGCGTCATGCGCAACAGTCGCAACTTGGAGCGCGCCGCTCGTCGCGGCGGCACCATCGAATCGGCGTAGTGAGGCATCATCATGACTTTCCTTTTTCCGCGAATTTCCGCCTCGAGCTTCCGCCGCAGCGTCGCTTGCCTAGTCGGTGGCTTAGCTGTGCTCGGCGTCGCGGGCTGTGCTTCCGGACCCAAGAAGCTCGCGGTTTGCAATGGTCATCGCCTGCGAGACGTGAACATCTACGGAAGCGTCCTGCCTGGCTCGCCAGTGCCTGCCACCACGGCACCAAGAGTTGCGCCGCCCATACCGCCCCTGTCCCATCCTCGAGACGGCGATCCGCCCCCGCCGCCCGCCGTGCCGTCGCCGTCTACCTCGGACGACAAGGTCTCGTTCGCACCAAGGGGATCGCATTATGCGAGCTGCTGATGACCGCTCGGAGGCCGTGCCGGCATCGGGGCTGCAGCGCTATTTCCGGGACGCACGAAGCTGGGATCAGGACAGGATCCGGAACGCGCTGCGCTCGACCCGCATCGCTTGGAGCATCGCGGCCATCGCCTCACTCCTGGCCGCGGCCTCGATCTTCGCAGTTGCGGCTCTGACACCTCTCAAGACTGTCGTGCCCTATGTTATTCGCGTCAACCAGACCACCGGCGCGGTGGATGTCCAGACCGCGCTCACCCAGCGGCCGATGCGCTACGATGAGGCGGTCACCAAATACTTCCTCGCCCAGTATGTGAGAACCCGCGAAAGCTGGATCCCGGCAGCGGCCGAAGAAAATTTTCGGTTCGTGACGATCCTCTCGCAACCGACTGAACAGCAGCGCTGGGCGCGCTTCTACAGCAGCAACAATGGCGCAAGTCCCCAAAATGTCTGGGGCAAGAATGCCGTCGTGCAAGCGCGCGTGCGCAACATCGCCTTCATCAACGATCGCGTCGCCAATGTGCGGTTCACGCGGACGGTCCAGACCGAGACCGACGTTCAGAACAGCGATTGGATCGCCACGATCACGTTCGCCTACGCCAACGCGCCCATGGCGGAAGGCGATCGCTACCGGAACCCGCTGGGATTCCAGGTCGAAAACTATCGTGCCGATCCGGAGGTGATCCGATGAGGGCACTCTCCGCCGCCATCATTTGCGCGCTGGTGCCTGTAACGGCGGCGCACGCGGTCGAAGTTCCGCGAGGTGGTCCGTCCGACCCGCGCGTCAAGTTCGTCGAATATGAAGAGACCGAGGTCTATCGGATCGTCGGCACGTTCCGGACCGCAACGCAGATTGTCCTGAGCGACGATGAGACGATCCAGCACGTCGCGCTGGGCGACACCGTATCTTGGGAGGTCGCCGTCGCCGGGCACATCCTGTTCCTCAAGCCGCGTGAGCGTGCCGGACCGACCAATCTCATCGTCACCACGTCGCGCGGAGGCGAATTGCGCAGCTATGCGTTCGAGTTGACCGCTCGCAGCGGTCCGATCACGGGCCGCAACGGCCAAGCCTATTTTCAGGTGCGGTTCCGATATCCCAGGGACGACGCCGACCGCGCCGCGCGTCTCAGGGCCGCGCAGATTGCCATGCAGGCCGCTGCCCTAGAGGGCCGCGCCGTTCGCGGCGCTCTCGATCATGCGGTCGTCGAAGGGCCTCGCAACATGAACTACAAGGTGCAGGGCTCCAGCGAGCTTCAGCCGTCGGAGGTCTCCGATAACGGGCAGTTCACGGTGTTGCGTTTCCCCGCGAACCGCGAGGTGCCGGCGATATATCTGGTGCGACCGGACGGATCTGAGACGCTGGTCCCCTTCGACGTCCGCGACGAATTCGTCGTCGTCCATTTGGTGGCGCGTCAGCTGCGCCTTCGGCGAGGCGGCGAGGTGCTGTGCATCTATAATCAGGCGCCAGAACCCTATGGGGTCGATCATGGGACGAACACCGGGTCGCCCCATGTCGAGCGCACCATCACACATCCGCAGGAATGAGCCATGGCCGAAGATCCATCCTCCGTTTCGCGCCTTCTGCCGAGCGCCGATCTCACGCCGGAGAAAGACGAGATCCTGCACGAGCGCGGTATCGAGCCGATCGGGGGGATGACGCCTTCCAAGCGCAATACCGCCCTCATCTTTGCCGGCACGGCGATGGTACTGGGCATCCTGTGGGTTAATTCCGGGACGAGCCAACAGGGCTCCAATCGTGACCTCACTGCACCGGGCGGGGCGGCCCAAGAGCGGCGCGATATCGTGGCGCGGGAAACCGTCGATTACGCGGCGGTCGCTCCGCAGCCGAGACCGCTGGGCGCAGGCGGGAGCGATCCCAACGCACCTGTGCTCAATCCCGCAGCAGGGGTTCCTGGCCCCGACGGTCAGATCGTCCCTGCCATGCAGCCCGGTGCGGCGCCAGGACCGACAGGAGGGACGGGCGCCCGGCCCAACCTCGCCGACCGGGCGCGACGGTCGACACTCATCGCCTATGGCGGGCGCGATCTCGGTGGGGAGACCTCGCAAGGTCCGGCGGCGGCCTCGGGCGCGCAACCGACCGAAAATTCAGGAACGCCAGGGAGCGCTGAGGGCGGGGCGCCCAATGCGCTGGATCTTCTGCGGCAAAGTTCGGCCGTAGGCGAAGCGCGAGCCTCGATGCTCCCCAATCGCAATTTTCTGATCACTGCGGGGACATTGATTCCCTGCACCCTTCAGACGGCCATCAATTCCGCGCAGCCTGGATACACGTCCTGCATGATCCCGCGCGATGTCTACTCCGAGAATGGCCGGGTCGTGCTCATGGAAAAGGGCACGCGCGTGCTCGGCGAGTATCGCGGAGGTATCCAACAGGGTCAGAACCGCCTCTTTGTGCTTTGGACCCGGGCGGTGACGCCACAAGGCGTCCGCATCGACCTTGCCTCGCCTGGGTCAGACGCGCTCGGCCGCGCCGGGCTTGCTGGGGCGGTCGACAGCTTCTTTTGGGCACGGTTCGGCGGCGCGCTCCTGCTCTCGCTCGTCGATGACGCCGCCTATATTGCCGGGCAGGCCGCATCGAGCGGCAACGGCAATTTCAACAATGTCACGCGTGCGCCGAGCGAAGGGGCCGCGATCGCGCTCCAGAACAACATCAATATCCGGCCGGTGCTGAAAAAGAACCAGGGCGAGGAGGTCGGTATCTTCGTCGCCAAGGACTTCAACTTCGCCGATGTCTACAATCTAGAGCTGCGGCGGTAAGCCATGCGCGACACCGCCGTCCTTCGTCACTACCTCGAACCGCTTCTTCCGTTGCTGGAGCCAGATGATGTGACCGAGCTCGTCATCAACCGTCCGGGCGAGGCGGGAATCGAGGACCGGCAGGGGTGGCGATGGCATGAGCTGTCCGAACTCGACAGCGAGTGGCTTGGAACGCTCGCCGTCGCCGCGGCAAGCTTCACGCACCAGGACATCGATGGGCAGACCCCGATCTGTTCGACCGTCCTCCCAGGCGGCGAGCGCTGCCAGATCGTAATCCCGTCGGTGACGCCGAGCGGCTGCCCGTCCTTTACGATACGCAAGCCCTCGACCGTAACCCTGCCGATCGACCAGCTCGCACGCGCTGGCCTCTTTGACACGACGCGCGCGAGCGCCCGGGGCCTTACCGAAACCGACGCCGAGTTGGTGGCACTTCGCGATGCGGGCGACTGGCCGGCCTTCTTCAAGGTCGCGGTCGCCGCGCGCAAGAATATCCTGGTCAGCGGTGCAACCGGGTCCGGCAAGACGACCTTGGCGAAAGCGCTCATCCAGCTCATCCCGCCCGACGAGCGACTGCTTACGATCGAGGACACACGCGAACTCATCGTGCCCCATCGCAATGTCGTTCATATGGTCTATTCGAGCGAGGGGCAGGGCCTTGCAAAGGTCGGTCCCAAGCAACTTCTCGAGAGCGCGCTGCGCATGCGCCCGGATCGGATCCTGCTGCAGGAGCTGCGCGACGGCACCGCGTTCTTCTACCTGCGCAATGTCAATTCGGGGCACCCTGGGTCGATCACCACGGTGCATGCCGGCTCTGCGGCGGGTGCCTTCGAGCAGCTGACGCTACTGGTCAAGGAATCCGAGGGCGGCCGAGATCTCGCGCGCGATGATATCCGCGGACTTTTGCGAATGCTCATCGATGTGGTCGTCCAGACCCGGCGCCATGGCGGCCGCTTCGAGGTCGAAGAGGTCTACTTCCACCCGAAGGTGGGCGATGCCGGTGCAGCGTAGCTTCTGGATGATCGGCCTGTCCGTTGCCGGCGGCACCTTATTGTGCTGCGCCATCGCCGTGCTGGTTGCCCTCTTTGGGCTGGGCCAGATCGGCTCTCACACCGACCTCACGGCCTTGCCCGCATGGCTGTGGTACTATCGGGCGGACCCACTGCTTATTCTTTGGCTAAAGCGCGGGGCGCTGGCGGGCGCAGTTGTGGTCGGGCTCCTCGCGATTGGGATTCTGCGCCGCGGGCCGGCATTGCACGGCACCGCCCGGTTTGCGCGCGAAGGCGAGATCCGGCGGGAGGGCCTTCGCGCCGCGTCCGGCATCGTTGTCGGCCGCAAGGCTGGACGTTTCCTGATATTCGGCGGGAGCGAGCATGTTCTGCTCGAGGCACCCACACGAGCGGGCAAGGGCGTGGGCGTCGTCATTCCCAATCTGCTGACCTGGCCAGATTCGGTGGTCGTGCTCGACGTGAAACGGGAGAACTGGGGCGCAAGCGCGGGGTATCGTGCACGGGCCGGCCAGGCCGTGCATCTGTTCGATCCGCTCGACGCGGAGGGGCGGACGGCGCGGTACAACCCCCTGGCGCACATCAGACGGACTGATGACATAGAGGTCGTCAACGAGCTGCAGAAGATCGCGGGCATGCTTTTCCCCGCGCCCGAGCGATCCGATCCCTTCTGGGCGGAGGCCGCGCGAGCGGCCTTTGTCGGCGTCGGCGCCCTGGTCGCATCCAACCCGGGCCTGCCCTTCACCATCGGCGAGATATACCGCCGCCTCACGAGCGGGGATCCCAAGAGCGACCTTCCCGCAACGCTTCAGGAAGCCCGCAGGGTGGGCCAGCGCCTCAGCCAAGCGTGCGTGTCCGCGATCCAGGATTTCACCTCGGCCTCGGACAACACCTTTTCCGGGATCAAGCAGACCATCACCGCGCGGCTCAATCTCTGGCTCAACCCCATGGTGGATGCCGCCACCTCGGAAAGCGACTTCGACCTGCGCGAGGTACGGCGTCGGCGCATGTCGATTTACCTTGGCGTGTCGCCCGACAATATCGACCGCATCGCGCCGATCTACAGCCTGTTCCTGCAGCAACTCGTGGATCTCAACACCCGCGATCTTCCTGAGGGCGTGACCAATGTCCCGGTCCTGGTCCTGCTCGACGAGTTCGCCAGGCTCGGCAAAGCCTCGGTGATTGCGAGCGGCTTTTCCTATGTCGCCGGCTATGGCCTACGTCTGGTCCCGGTCATTCAGAGCCGATCCCAGCTTCGCGCAATCTATGGTCCCGATGTCACCGACGAGATCATCGCCAATTGCGGGCTCGAGGTTGTCTTCACGCCCAAGGAGCTAAAGGTCGCGAACGAACTTTCCGAACGGCTCGGCTTTTTCACGATGAGCGTGAAATCCCGCAGCCGCACCATCCACGGGCTGCTGGCGAACCGAAGCATCTCGGAATCCGACCAGCGCCGCGCACTCTTGCTGCCGCAGGAGCTGATGCAGCTACCCAAGAGCGAGCTCCTGCTCCTCCGCGCCGGCATCCCGCCCATTCGAGGTCGCAAGATTGCCTATTACCGGATGCCGCGCTTCACGCGGCGAGTGATCGCTCCGCCCGTGCTGCCCGCCCGTCCCATCGCGGCAATGCTTTCTTCCCCCACTCCGGCTTTAGAGCAGCACGGTGCTGGCACGCCTGGGCTGAGTGGCACCCGCCGGCAACCGGCGACGAGCTCGGGGAACGCCATACCGGAGGAAATTGCGATGCGGGAAATGACCGAGGCCGAGCTTTCAGGCGCGGCAGAGATCACGGACGACATGCTGGTTCTGGGTGACCTGGCCGAACTGCCGCCGCCGGGCGACGAGGCTGCCGCAATCGCCTTCGTGACGGCGATGGTCGAGCGGGCAGTTTTACCACCGACCGGATCGGCATCCACGTCCCTCATGCAGGAAAGGGCAGCCCATGTCCGCTGAGAAACCCGAGAGTTCGCGGGGCGCTAGGAAGCGCAGCAATGCCATTTCAATCGGTGAGGCATCGCCATCGGGCCGTTCCGAAAAACACGGCCCTGATGCTCCCGAACCCCTGGGAAAGAAGGAAAAGGGGCAGCGGCCGCCCCGATCGGTCTCGACCGGCGACATGCCGGAGACGCTGCAAAAACGCTACTTCTCATCGACCAGCAAATGGTCAGGCGAGCCTGCCTACTTTACGACGGCTCAGGCCAAGGAGCCTGCATTTCGGGACCAAGGGAGGCGCCTTGTCACTTCGAGTGACAGTGAGGAGGTCGTGCGTGATCTCGTCGCGATCGCCCGGCATCGTGGGTGGACGAATGTTCACCTTACTGGCAGCGAGGCCTTTCGCCGGGCAGCATGGCTGGAGGCCAACCGCCAAGGGCTCGACGTGCGAGGATATCGGCCGAACGAGCGCGATCTGCAGGAGCTGGATCGCCTCAAGCTTGGCAATGACCGCAACAGCATCGCGCCGGCGGCCGTTCCGTCAGTCACCCGGGAGTCCGGCCGAGATCAGTCCCAAGCTCACGAGCGCTCGGCTCGATCCCGAGCTGCGGCGTCCGTGGGCAGAAACGAGCGAGCCGCGCAAAGTCAGTTGCGGGTGATCGAAGCGGTAGTGCGAACCGCACTGTTCGACAATCCCGAAGCGATCTCGCGCGTGATGAAGGTCGCGACCACCACACTGCAAAACCACGTTGACCGAGGTGATCAAATTCGTCCTGCCCTGCTCAGGGCAGGGCGCAACAGGAAGGGTCTGGACGTTGCGCCCAACCGAAACGAATCCTCGAGAGTCCATCCACCTGTGCAGCGATCTCGCAGCCGGTAGCGCAGTTTGCCCCGTTTACGGCTGTCGGAGGACCAATCATTCACCGATTGATAAATTTCTGTTTCATATTTTCATGAAACTCTGATTTATTGTTTTCATGAAACAAGTTGAGGCTCGCAGCGATGCCGATGACGAGCATCTTCAAATCCAGGTCCCAGGGGTGACCAAGCGCGATCTTGGTCAGCGAGCGCTCGACGCTCGCGAACCCATCCGCATGATCGTGCTGCGCGCGCTCGAGGCCTACGGCGTAAATGTGCCGCCTGAGGCAATCTCCGACCGTCGGAAGCGCAACTAATGTCAGGCGAGTTCGAGGCGCTGACGATCGACGACTACGCCAACCAGGCTGCCCGGACGGACCAGCGTAGCGGGAAGAGCGCTCTGGGTTTCTCGATGCTCGGATTGTTCGGCGAAGCGGGCAGTCTTCTGAGCGAGGCGAAGAAGAAACAACGCGATGCTGCCTCTTACCTCGGATATGCCGATGCCGTTGCCGAGGAGCTCGGCGACGTTCTTTGGTATTTGGCGGCCGTCGCGCGCCGCAGCGCACTGGCGCTAAGCGACATCGCGGCAAATGCCGCGAGGGGCGACGACGAGTGGCGGGCTGGAAACAACGGTGCCTTGAGCTTCCATGCGCTCCAGCCAGCCCACATTCCGCTAGCCAAGGCGCCCATGCCGCAGTTCGAGCACACGCTGCTCGCGCTCGCCGGCGAGGTCGGCGTCCTCGTCAATAGCTTCCAGTTGGGGACGTTGACGCGAGACAAGGCGATGCTCGCTCGCCAACTCGTGGCGGTCATGCGCAGGCTAATCCAGGCCGCCAACGATTCCGGGGTCACGATCGAGGCGGCCGCCGTCAAAAACCTACATAAGATCTTTGACCGCTGGCCCCGCGAGAAAGTTTATCCGGCTCCGTTCGATGCCATGATGGACCCCGAAGAGCATCTCCCACGGCGGATGACGATCGACGTCTATGAGCGCAAGGTTCGCGGACAGACCTTCGTCTATCAACGATCGAGTGGCGTCTACGTCGGTGATCGGCTCACCGACAATGCGGTTGAACCCGACGATTATCGCTTCCACGACGTCTTTCACTATGCGCATGTCGCGGTCCTGGGCTGGTCGCCCGTCATCCGCGCATTGCTGCGCTTGAAGCGCAAGAGCGACCCGAAGCTCGATGATGCGGAGGATGGTGCGCGGGCGATCCTGATCGAGGAAGGCGTCACCTCGTGGATTTTCGGCCAGGCCCAGCAGCTTCGCTACTTCGACAAGGTAAAATCAGGCGGGCTGCCGCTGGACATGCTCAAGCATGTCCGCCAGTTCGTCGTCGGTTACGAATCCGAACGCTGTCCGCTGTGGCTCTGGGAGGAAGCGATCCTCCAGGGCTACGCGGCCTTCCGCTTCCTCCAGAAACACCGGCGCGGTCGCGTCACGATCGACTTCGCCCATCGTCGCCTGCTTATCAAGGAACTGCCGTCATGACCCCCAAGCATTTCGTTTCTACTCTGGCGGCAACCGAACTTCCTTCCGTTTTCAATCCCTGGCGCGATCGCTGCGCCGTTCATGACCGGCGCGACGCGGCGGCCAAGCGGCGCGATAATCTGGAACGGTTGCTGATCGCTGCCTTGGATGCAAAGGTCGAGACCATCTGGATTGCCCGCGACCTCGGTTATCGCGGTGGCCGGCGCACGGGCGTTCCCCTCACCGATGAGGTCCATCTCGACCGGGCGGGTGCGTTGATGGGCGGCATCGCCCTTCAACGTGCGACGCAAGGCCCGGCGGTCGCCGAGCGGACGGCGGCGATCGTCTGGCGCGTGCTCGAACAGATCGGACAGCCGGTCATGCTCTGGAACGTCTTCCCGTTCCATCCGCATGAAGCGGGCGATCCCTTGTCGAACCGTTGTCATACCCGCGGAGAACGCGAGGCGACCTGGCCTTTGCTTCAAGCGCTGATTGCCATGCTCAACCCCCGGCGCATCGTTGCGATCGGGCGCGATGCTCACCTAGCCCTTGGCGATGTCGGTATACCGACGACGGCCGTCCGCCATCCGAGCTATGGCGGGCAGCGCGACTTCATCGAAGGCATGTTCGCGATGTACGGGATCGACGGTGGCGCTCTCGAAACGCCGCGTCTGCCGTTGGAGGCGCCTTATGCTGCCGCGAGGACTTGCGCACTCGCCTGATCGCAGCGCGCAAAAAGCTGCTGGAGATCGCCGCGATTCCATTTGCCGGTGTCGATTTCGGCGTGGGTAGAGACGATTGTCATTGGTCCGAGACCGACCCCTCCCTCTTTGGCAATGAACGATTGCAACCTGCCCAGCCCAATCAGATTGCCCAGTAGCTTTTCGATGTAGAAATGGTTGCGGTAGAATGCCGTCATGGCGATCCGGCGTTGATCGCCTTTGCCGATCAGCTTGAGGCTCGCGAAGCTCAGACACTGCCCGCCGTAAGGCGAATCGTTCACGTCGCGGGCAGGGTCGAAAACGCTCAGTTCAAACTTGTTGAGCGCGCGCACCTTTGGATTGCGCAGGCGCTCGACGATCCCCCAAATCTGGTTGATCGGCGGCCCGTCAAGTTGGGGTAACTGCATCATTCGCTCGAAATAGTAGCCTGACCAGGCTTCCTTCAACCTGACCTTTGGAAGCACATTGTCCCGGAACCGATCGAAGAAGAGCGGCGCGCCGTGGCGGTGGTAGAGCGCTGCCGGAAAGATGGTGTTGGCGACCGTCTCGATCGGCTTTTTGCCCCGCCCGGCAAGGAAGGCATCGACCTCGGCGACCACGGGATCTGCAAGCGTCGCGCGCGCCGAGGGATCGGCGACGTCGATGATGACGTTGTAGGCTTGGTGGCCGGGGGCGCCATCGACGACGCGCACCGCCTCGCGCCACGCGGAAACGCAGTCAGGCTGCGAGGGTACTGGAAGATACATCGACTGCCTCCATCAAATTCGCGGTGGCGAAGAGCCGCGGCGCCAGGAACCGTTCCGTCAGCCAGGCATGTCCGTCCATGCCCCATCCCGCACCCCAGCTATTGCGAACGAGAATTGCAGTGGCACCATCGACTTGGCCGTGCCCAACCGCGATTACGGCATGACGCTGGCTCGGTTCAGGCTGTTCGTCATTGGCGGGATCGACGATGCCATCGTCCGTCGGCATGAAGAACGAGCGCGACAGCATCGTCAGGATCACGACCGGCCGGCCTTGGTCGAGCAAGGCGATGATCGAGGCGAGGTTCGCTCCGCCCGGCTGGCCGTCTCGCCCATAGCGTTCACCCACGGCGGACGGCGGCTTCCACGAGCCATAGTCTTCGGGGACGGCCTGGAGGTAGGGCCAGCCCTGTTCTTCGGGTTGGCCGTCGCTGCGCAGCGCATCGAGCATCGCCGACAGCAGCGCGCCCTGCGCCGGCGATCGGCCCGCACGCCGCTGCGCTTGGTAAAAGGCGAATTCGCAGGAAAGCGGTGCCCAACCGTCGCGTAGGCCGGCATGGGCATCGCTTGCCGCAAAGGCCATGCAGGTGGGCCGCGCGCCTTGATCGCGCGCAGCACCAAACAAGGGCCGAAGATCGGTCGTGATCTGGATCATAGGAGCTAGGCGGCCTCGAGCAGATGCCGCCGCTCGGCGCGCGAGAGACCTTCAGGTTCGGGGCCGGTCAGGTCGAAGTCGAACGTCAGATGGGCCAACGCTGGCACCGGCTGCCATGGCCGCCGTTCCTCGATCGACATCCGACCCCGCTGCGCCGCCTCGATGGCGGCTGTCACTCTCCGAACGACCGGCCCGCCAATCGCGTCCGCATCGACCGCTTCGCGGTCGTCGCGAACAATGGCGAAGCCGCTCGCGATAAGCTGGTCGAAATCCCACAGATACCCGCCGCCGCTATGTTCCTTGAGCCGGAGCACAAACAGGTCGTTGCGGCTGCCATCGATTCTCGTGCCAGCGTCGCGTTCGGTCAGAAGCCAGACATCGCCGCGATAATTGGCCGGGCGATAATCCTTGAGAAGATCGATCTTCAGCGCGCGCGGCTGCGTCCGCAACAGATCGGTCATGGTCGATTGCGAGATCAGATTGTAGCGCAGCAGCGTCCGGCATGTCGCTTCGTAGCTGGCGCCCAAGCGAAGCGAGAGCTGATAAACCACGTTGGCGCGGCGAAAATCATCGACCTGCCAATCCTGGCGGGCGCTGTGCGACAGGATCAGCCATTTCGGCATCATGAAGGCAATCGCAAAGGCGTCCGCCTCGGTTTCCTGGAACAGCCCTCCGGGCTCCGGCGATGTTGGCATCCGCCGCAAGATGCTTTCGTCATCAAGGCTGGGTTGATGCTGCATCGAGAAATGCCCCAGCTCGTGGGCCGCCGTGAAGCGCTGAATGCTCATCGGCCGCTCGGTCGTAACGAGGACGCCGTGCGCAGGATCGCTCAAATAGGCGCCGAGCAGCCCTTTGAGCGGCCGGAGCAACAACGGCAGGTCGACGGCGTGGATCGCGCCGAACACATCGACGTTGCCACCTTGCTGTTCGATCACTTCGCGCGTGCTCAGCTGCCGATGCAGCCGCCCAGCGGCCATGGCCCCGGCTCGAACCGCGCTCGCGTAGTCGAGCGCCATGGTCAGCCTTGTCCTCCGCCCGACCGTGCGCGCAGATAATCGGCGAAGCGGCCAAGCTCTTCGCGGTCCTGAGCGGACAGATCGGCAACGCGCCGCGCCAGATGCGCGACATCCGCCGGCAAGCTGGCCGAGGTTTCGTCCTCACCAGTGAAATAGCCGACCGATTGACGATAGAGACGCGCGAGGCGGGTTAACTCGATCGCTTCGACACGGCGCTGCCCGTTCTCGATGTCGGTAAGCCCCGTGCGCGGGATCTTGAGATAGGCCGCGACCTCTTCCTGCTTGAGGCCAAGATATTTCCGGGCCTCGCGCAGCCGTTCGCCTAAGCGCCGCCGCTCCTCCTCGTCGTCCTCGTGACGCAATGCGAGATTGGTCATGGCTTCGATCCTTTCTTGCGAATCCATACGCGCTCGATCTTGGGAACGAGATGTTCGAGCGCGGCTTCGATCGAACTGTAGCCACCTGTGCGGACGATACTTTCGCGCAGCTCGAAGCCGACAACCGGTTCAAGCGCGCACAGCGTATCGACGACCGACAGCGAATCCATCGGAATAGGCGCCTTGATGATCTCGGGATTATCGGGGGGAAGCGGAATGCCGCGTACCTGCGCCTCCGCTTTCGCCACTTCGATGAGCTCGGCCACGAGCGCCGCGATGACGTCGCTCTTGGGGAATGCTACCGTAACCGGCTTGGTAGGTGCAATTGTCGCCATCTACACCTCGCACGATTTGCCTACATGAGTTGTATATAGTGTCGGATATTCCGACATGCAAGACAATATCTTTGATCGGAGGCCGCCACGGCTCGATCGATATCGTGGGTCTTTTTCTCCATGTTGGGCAGACCGGACTCTCAAAAGAGGGCGATCTCCCTCGTGCGTTAGCCCATCACACGGGTGGATTGATGTCAGCCCAATGGGTGACTTCTTCTAGGATATGCATGCTTTCGGGATCCTCCCAGCCTTCGCGGTCGCTATCCCATCGCCCGATCACAGGGAGGTCAACCTCCCAGAGCAGCAAGCGACGGCCATCTTTCCGGTCTTCCGGCAATGTCGCGATCGGCTCCCAAGGGATGTGCTTGGCGGTGATCATGCAAGTTCCCTCGCTCGCTTCCATTCGTGCCGCATTTAGCTCATCTCTGTGCAGGCACGAAACTCAGCTGGTTGTGGATTTAACATAATCCTTATTATCAGTCTTTTATTGTTTTATTTCAAATACTTAGTTGGATAGCTCTTTCGCAACGCCCCGGGCATTAGCGCCCGTTAATCGCCGCCTCTATCGCCGCCAGCCCTTTCATCAGCGCATCGAATTTCGGCGGCGCGGCCATGAACATGTCCGCCATCGCGCTATAGTCCCGATCAAGCTTCTCCAGAACGGCTCCGTCAGGCGAAAGGCGCAGTGTTCCAAGCACCGCCGTGTCGTAGGATGCTGACTTGTCCGCGAACATCAGGCTCTTGTTGTGGACGACCTGCTCGAGCAACTCGATCCGCGCCAGCGCTTCGGCCGTGACGCCGGCCTGGTCAAGCATCAGCACGTCATAATAATGGCGCGACATGCCCTCGCGCAGCTTGCCGTTGTGATGGATCGCAGGAAGGATCGTGACCTTTTCCCAGAAGGTCCCGCGCGACGGCGAGCGCTGGCACTTCGGTCACCGCATCAGGCAGCTCCTCGCGAAAGTCCTCGGCCAGATAGGGTGATATGGGTCGGAGCTCGAACGGTTCGGTGTCGCCGCGGGCGCCAAATTCGAGCTTGATGCGCTGCTTGATGTATCCGCTTTCGTCCGCACCGCCGTAATTCTCGCCATAGGTGAGCCCGTAGCCCGAAGTGCGCGGGTAGACGAAGAGCAGCGTCTGTTCGTCCTCGTCGTCGGGATCAAGGACGAGGCTCCAGCCCTCGCTGGTGCCGAGAGCGGCTTCGATTTCGCGCGCCAGGAGCGGCATTGCGACGGTCGCGACATAGGCCTGCGCCGCCGTCTTGAGCGCCCTGGTCCGGCGCTCGCGCTCCTTGCCGGTAATGTCGTCGTCCATCGGCGACGCGACGTCCATGAGCAGCGGCGCCGAGCGGCTAATGGTGAGGTCGATGTCTTCGGAGAAGCGCTCGATGATCCCATAGGCCTTCGACAGCGACGTCCCGCCCTTGAAGGTCATATGACCGGCAAGGTCGGGGCACATGATCAGGCGGCGCAGCGTCCAGCAGACCCAGAAATCCTTCTCGATGATGATGGGCGTGAAATCCCGCCGCGCGGCGGCTTCATCGATATAGGCCCGGCGATCCTCGGCCGGGCGGCGCGCGAACTCATCCATTGCGGGCGGCGCCGATCTTTAAGACGACGTCGCCCATCCACCCGGGCATCTCGGCCCGGGCCTGGGCGAGCATCCGCATGTCGCGATCATCGAGACGGGCGGCGAAGTGCCGGATCTTGTCGCTGTCGATGTTGTCCTTCCCCAGATGCGCGAGCGCCTGCACGACCGCGTTGACCGAGTCAGGCGCATTGTCGAGCACCGGTGCACGGCTGTGCTTGAGCGTCAGGCTGCGCCCGCCCGCTTGCCTGACCCGGGTCCGCCCGGTGGTGGCATAGCTGGCCCGGGCGGGAACCTGGGTCGATAGCCCGAGCCTGTTCGCCGCCGCCGCGCCCGACGGCGCGAGCTTGTCCCCGCTCTGCGTCGAGAGGGCCTTGGCGACATTGGCGGGATCGGGACTGAGCGCCCCGAGCTTGTCATGCTGGCGCGGATAGTCATAAAGGCCCCGGCCGATGCGGCGGATGTCGCCGGCGCTCGCGAGACGCGACAGCGCCATGTCGACCGACCCGCGCGTGCCGAAGTCGACGAAGTTCTTGGGCGTGAACACCCAGCCGCGGCCCTTGCCGCGCACACGCTTCATGATCCGATCGGCTACCGCAGACATTGGTCGATGCTCCTCCTTGTTAGATAATAGCACGCTTTTTTCTAACAAGCTATGAGCTAGATTTTACGTATAACATCCCTGTTTTCCGGGAGATTCTTTCGCACTCATAGATAGGACTGCTCCCTTGTAGGTAAGTCCGGAAAGCCGCGCCCGAGTCGGCGAAGCTAGCGTGGCCGACATCATCGCTCGCGGTCCCGGCCTTGCGGCGGCCGCTCGTCCGTCCCCGCAGCACCATCCTGCGGCGGGTGTGTCCGATCCTGCGGCGGCCGCTCCGATTGCAGGATCTCCCGAGCACGCGCGAGCCGCCGCGATACTGCCGGCGGCATGGCCCCCAGGAATCCGGCAACCTCTTGCGCCAAGGCCCGGTCTTCCTCTTTCCCCGTAGCAGCGAGCGCGACGGCGGCCTCGGCATAGGCGCCGCGGATCTGCTTCTGGCGGGAAAGCGCCATCACATCTTCCGGTCGGCGCTCCTGGTCGGCCGCGCGCGCGAAGCTTTGCGCCCGCAGCTCGTTCAGCTGCTCGAGATTGAGCCTGCGCCGCTCGGTTCCGAGCCGGGCATCGAGATGGAGCGCGGGCGAGCGGACCCGCTTCTGGACATGACCACGTGCGCGCCGGGGCGTCGCTTCCGCCGCGACACCGCGCGCGCGCAGTTCGTGCGCAAAGGTCTCACGCATATGATGGAGGTCTGCCTTGCGCGGATTGAAGCGTGTTCCGTCCGCCCCTTCCGTCGCCACCGTCAGATGGACGTGGGGATGATCGGTGTCGGTATGGAGCGCCAGCATATAGGCATGGTTCCCCTCGAACAGGATCCGCGCGAACGCCTGCGCCGCATCATGGAGCGTCTCGGCGTCGGTCGATCCCCCGGGCATCGAGAGCACCAGCGACATGGACGTCGGCCGCTCCCGGCCATGTTCGTTCATGGCCTCGTCGAGCATCGCCCAGTCCTGAGCGATCGCCTTGAGCCGATCCGGCTCGGTGATAATCTCGCCCTCGCTCGATCGGACGGCGAGCTTCCCGTGGCGCGCCACATAGCCGAAATGCTCGGCGACATGTTGAGCGCCATATTGCTTGCCGGAGACCTTCACCATCACCTCGGGCGCCTTGCGCACGATCCGCTCGAGCTTGGCGCGCGCCTCGGCCTGGCCCATCGACATCGGCCGGGCGGCCCCGCTCCCGCTTCCGCCCGGTTTGATCCGAACATACGCGCCGCGCAGGGTCCGCTTGCCGCCGACCGGCGGCCGCCAGGCTTCCATCAGGCTGGGAAGCGGCAGAACCCCCTCCTCCTCACGCATCGGCCGTGTCCCAGTAGCGCAGGTCGCCCTTGAGCGCGGCTCCGAGACCGGCAAGCGCCTCGACAATCTCGGACCGGAAGCTTGCGACCCTGGCCGCTTCCCGCGCGACGTCGAGGCCGGATTCGACCATCACCGAGGCGTTGAGCGCGCGGGTTGCCTGGTTGAGGTTGATCCCGATCCGATTAAGCTCGCGCCACGCTTGCGCGACCGCCGCTCGCTCTTCGCGCGGCAAGGGTGCGTTTGCGCGCAAGTGCCGCGCCAGCAACGTGGTGATCCAGTCGGTACGCTTCATCCCCAGCGCATCCGCCGCGCGATCGAGCGCGGCGATTTCTTCCGGGATCAGCCGAACCTCGACCCGGCAGGTTGCGCGCTGGCGGGCGCGCGGCGCCTGATGCTCCTCCCCCGCCTCCATGGCCAAGGCGTCACCGATCAAGCGGCGCAGCAGCGCCGAGCGGCCGCCCGATACCGCCGCGAGCGCGGCGAAGCGCTGGGCGACATCATCGTCGAGCCGAAAGGTGAAGACGGGCATGTGGCCAACGCTATTGTCATACATCCCCGGCGCCAAGCCTATCCGGCCCTCACCTTTACTCAACTCATCTTATAGTCTGCTTGGGCAGACTATCACTCTTCGGTCAGTGAACCCCTCTCGAATATCGATCGTCCGCAGCAAGGGGCGGCACCTTCGGCGCCGCCCCCGCCCGTCGACACGAAAAGGGCCGCACCCCGAAGGGTACGGCCCAAACCATCGTACAAGATAAACTACGAACGCGGAGGAGGCGGGTCAGTTGTTGGCAAGGCCTCGCTTCTCTCGCCGGTCGGACCGATTGACGAGGCAGCGACCTCCCGCTCGCGGCCATCCTCGAAAATCACCGTGACCAAAGGCGCCAGCGGGAGCCACGCAGGGAATCCGTCGACCAGAACCGGTAGTCTCGGAGATCGGATCGGCGCGGAGGGTTTGTCCGTGAGGCCCGATCGAACCGGATCGCGGTCGGTGGGCCCCAATGGCTTTGCCACAGGCGCCCGCGGAGGGACCGGCGCCGGGTGCGTCTGCTTGAGTTCGGCGATGAAGCGCGATCCTGCGGCGAGCGTTGCCCCGGCGTCGCCCCAGCTGGCGACATAGGCCTCGACCTCGGCAGGGTAGTCCCTCGCCGTCCGGTGCAGATCATAGAGAAGGCGAATGGGCGCAAACGGCAGGGCCTCTTTGAGATAGGCCGGCATGTCGCCATAGGCGGCATAGAGCGAGACGAACTGCTTGGATCGGCCGAGTGCCGCCGCGATCTCGACCTGGTTCATCCCGCCCTTGAGCATCCGGGCGATCGCATGGGCGAGCTCGACCGACGACAGATTGGCGCGCTGGTCGTTCTCGACGATCTGGTCGGCCAGCAGTTGCACCCCCTCGCCGACCGGCACGACGATCGCGGGGATCGTGGCAAGGCCCGCCAGCTGCGATGCGCGGAAGCGGCGCTCGCCCAGACTTATCCGGTGCATGCCCTTCGCGTCGGGCGGCGTGACCGTGATCGGCTGCAGCACGCCGCGCGACGCGATCGAGGCGGCCAGCTCAGCGAGCGCGTCATCGTCGAAGCTGCGCCGGGGATTGCCGGGGTCGGGCAGGATGCGCGCAAGCTCGATATCCTCGACCCGGCGCGCCCGTTCATGGCCGCCGACAAGAAGTCCGAACTCCTCGATGCGCTCGTCGAACTTGCCCATCAGGCGGCCACGACCTCCTGGCTTGTCATGCGCCGCTCGATCTCGGCGAGCACCGCGCGGATCTCCTCGGCCGCCGCCTTGGCGCCGCTGCCGTTCTCCTGCCATACCGGACGATGATTTTCCGCGGCATGCTTGTAGGTCGGCCGCGCCTTGATGAAGGCCGGGAACATGAGCTTCTCGCCGACCGCATGCGCGAGCTTCACCGCATTCTCCATCTCGCGCCGGTCGAACGGATTGACCATCGAGGGGAGGAGCCCGAGGAAAGCGATCTTGCGGCCGGCGCGCGCGGCCTCGGCCTTGCGCAACGCGGTCAGCAGCATCTTGGCGCATTCGACCGAATCCTCGGCAACCTGCACCGGGGCGATCACGGCATCGGCGACCGCCATCGCGCTCAACGTGAGCTCGTCCCACTTGGGACCGGTGTCGATGACGCAATAGTCGAAATGCGGGCGGAGCGCCGGGAAGCGCCCGATGAAGTCGCGCACATCCTGCGCCGCCTTGACCATCTGCAGGCGGGGATCGGCGCCGAGCACGGTCAGCCCGGCCTGCCCGTCGGCGCTGAGCGCAGCGGCAGGATCGAACAGGTCGGCGGAAAACCCGCCCTGCCGCTCGCCGCCCAGGCGCCGCGTCGAGCTGCCCTGCGGGTCGAGATCGACGAAGGCGACGCGGCGCTCAGGCGGTTCGGCGAGATACCAGGCGAGATGGGTGGCGAGGAAGGTCTTGCCGACCCCGCCCTTGAGCAGGCTGACCACGATCGTCTTCATGACCGCGGCACCTCAGCAATAGTCGTCCGGACCATCGCGCAGGTTGCGCTCATAATGATCGCGCGAGGACCAGTCGCCGCCACCGCCAATGCCGGGACCGACATAGCGGAACAGATAGACGGTGAGGGCGAAGCAGCCGAACGCGAAGAGAAACGCGTGATCGGGATGCGCGGCGAAATATGCGGCCATGATAGGTCTCCTTGGAGCCGGTGAAGGGCAAAGCGAACGGCGCCACTGGCGCCGGCCACGCGCAATCGCGCGGCATCTCGGACCCGCGCCCTCCCCTCCCACATTTGCGGACGCGGCGTCCGTTGCCCGCATAGTCTGCTCAAGCAGACTTGGGCGGGCCATCCCCCCGGTCGGGGGGATGGCTGCGCCGGATCAATATTCGTCGGCCAGCAGGATGGTGAGCACGCGCGTCGTGACCTCGGGGTTCGCGGCATCCGCCGAGCCATAGGCGAGCTCGAGGTCATAATAGTCGATCTTCCAGTAGAGGATCGCATCCTCGAACTCGAAGCGGCCGAAATCATGCTCGCCGATCGGATCGTTGTCGGGCGTGAAGCTGTCATAGTCGCGCACGATCCGGATGATCTCCGCGCGTCGGCGAAAGCCGCGGAACAGGGCGACCTCGCCGATCAGCGCCGCAACGCCGGCGGTCATCACGATCTGGTTGCGGCCCGGGCTATGGATGGACCGGCGAAGCGCGTCATTGAGTTCGGCGACGCGGGCGATCCGCTCGGCCTGGCTCATCGCATTCGGGGAGGATTGGGACATGAGAACGCTCCTGATCTGTCCAGCCCCGCCCGCCGGGGCCTTCCGACAGGCGTGCCAAGGGCCGGCGGCAGAGCGCGGCCGAGCACCCGCAGGGTCGCAACGGCAGTGGAGAAGCGCGCGGAGCGGGCTTGCACGGGCGCGCGCGCCGGCCAGGCGAGCCGACAGGAGGAAGGTCTTGGCGGGCGGGATCGCGAAGAGATGATCGCGGTGTCCCGATCCTCTGGCTCCGCGGAGAGCCCGGCGCTATCCTCCGCTCATTATGACGAGCAGCGCCACTCTCTTCCGCCTTGCCCCGGCCTGGACCGCGTCACTCCAGGCGATGCGGCTGCGCCAGATCCTCGTCCGATCGCAATGCCGCCGCTGCGGCGGGTTGATGCGCGAGGATGTCGATGCCCTGATCGGGCTCCATGGAGCAGGCGCCAGCCTCATCGACCGGCAGGCCCGATGCCGCATGGTCGGCTGCGACGGCGCGGCCTATTATCTCGCGGCGCGCGGCCATGACCGTCCCTGGCACATATTGCTGCACGATGAGCACCTGCGCGCAGGCCTGGCCAACTGCCCTCCAGCGCGCGGCGCGACCGGCCGGGCCATCGTTTGCGCGCAGGGTTGAGAAGTGCGAGCAGCCACGGCAGGGATCGTCACCCGAATGGGCTGAGACTTGGCACAAGGCTCAGGGCGAAGCCTAGAGCCCGGTCCGGCCGCGCCGGAGCCGCCATTCTCAGGGCATAGATGCAGAGAAATCCGACTTTCAGACGGCAACCGCCCGTCGCAGATTGCCAAGTGCAGAACACAATTTCTGCGATACCTTACGGAGCTGCTGAAGCCTCTCCGCCGCCTCGTTCTCTTCGATCACGAGCGTCGAACGATCAGCCTGCCGTGCCCGGATCGCGATCACACGAAAGATGGCGGCCCATCGACTGGTCCGTTCGACTGTCAGCTTCGCCTGGCCATGGGCGAGCATCGTGCGCAGCCCTTCCTGGTGCCGAAATTCCGCCAGCAGGCTCGCGACACCCTTTCCCTCCACGGAAAAGGGGCCGCCCTCATTGACGAGTGCAGCAAGGTCATCGAGCCGTTGCCCGACCAAATGCCGCAGCTTCACCGACTGTCCTCGTCCCGGCTGAGCGCTCAGATGCAGCAAAGTCTCGGTAACGGCCACCTCCACCGAGGCGAAGCATTGCAGACAGGCACCGCGCCAGGCGTTCACCTCCTGGGTGATACGCGCCCACAGGGCATCATCGCGGGCATTCGCTATCTCAGCCTCAATCGTCATTATCACAGCATAGTCGCGGCATCTGAACAATCGGTTCTCGTCGTCGGCGCAAGCCGCGAGCGAAGCGAGGGGAATAACCGGGAGCCGAGCGGCTCCCGGACGAGCCGTCAGGCAAAGGGATCGAATTCGGTGACGATGGCGACGCTGCCGTCGGCGTCTTCGGCGGTGATGACACCATAATGCTGCCCGATCGCGATGACGAAGGTGACCACCATGAGGCTGCGCGAGAGGCTGAAGGCATGGCGGCGTGCGATTGCGATGTCGGTGAACATGTCGAGGCTCCTTTGCGCGCCGGCGGGTTCGTCCCGCTCGACAGGCGCCCGATGTGTCCGGCCGGTGGCCGCGATCACTTTTTCGGCTGTAGGCCCAAAAAGCCGTAGCGAAGCGACCGGACCCCTTGCGGGTTGATCGCAAAAGGTCACCGGGTGGACCAAGGATCGCGCCGATTGAGAGCGGGCGAACCCGCCGGCCAGGAGGCCAGGTCCCCGCCGATGTCGCGCCCCACCCCTTGCCCTGCCTGCCGCTCCATCCAACGGGGTCCGGATGACAGGCCGCCGCTTGTCGGTTAGCCCCGCCGGATGCTGTTCCCGCTCCTGCTTGCCGCCGCCGTGGTCCCCAATGGTCAGACCTTCGCCTGCACACCGACGCGCGTCTGGGATGGCGATGGCCCGATCTGGTGCCGCGAGGGCGCCCATGTGCGGCTCGCCGGCATTGCCGCGCGCGAGATCGACAACAGCTGCCGCCCCGGCCAGCCCTGTCCGAGAGCAAGTGGCCCGGCCGCCCGCGATGCGTTGGTGCGCTTGCTTGGCGGACCGCGCGGCCAGACATCCACCGGGCATATCCGCGTGGCTGGCTCCACCATGCGCTGCGTCTCGACCGGCGAGGCCAAGGGCAACCGGACCGGCGCCTGGTGCAGCGCGCCCGGCATCGGCGATCTCAGCTGCGCGATGATCGCTACCGGCACCGTGCTGCGCTGGGAACGCTATGCCAAGGGGCGATGCCGATCCCGCTGATCCGCTTGGGACCATGCCGCGCCTGAACAGGATAAGAGGCCCGGCGGCGATGCCGCCGGGCCGCCCTGTCCGACCTCAGAACGGGATTTCATCGTCCTCGGGCTCGTTGCCGCCGCCGCTATTCTCGTTCGACTTGGCGCGGGTGAGGAAGGTAACCTCGTCGGCGATGATCTCGACGCCGTAGCGTTCGATATTCTCGCTGTCGGTCCAGCGGGTGTAGTGGATACGGCCCCGGACCATGACCTTCATGCCCTTGTCGACATATTGCTCGACCGTCTTGCCGACGCCGTTGAAGCAGGTGATCCGGTGCCATTCGGTGTCCTCGAGGCGGCGATTGTTGTCGTCGCGCAGGATCTTGCCGTTGCTGTCGCGCTTCGGGCGCGAGGTGGCGAGGCTGAAATGGGTGATGCGGGTGCCGCCCTGGGTGGTGCGGGTTTCCGGCATGCCACCGACATTGCCGGCGAGGATGACGAGGTTCTGCATGGCTTGGGTTCCTTCGATGTGGGTCCAAGGGACCGTCCCTTCGACTGATCCCCGGCCAAGGCGGACAGGACGGCCCATCCACCGGCAGCGCAGCGCCGGGGAACCCCGAGACAAGGGGTGGTGCGGGCAGCCGTGGCACACGGCAACTCGGCCCGATGGCTCGCGGGTTGGATGCGGCGGACGGCCGGCTTAGGGATCAGATGAGGAGAAGGACGGTGCGTCGCTTGGGCCATGACCGGAGCCCACCCAGCGAAACCGCCGATATTGCCGGCTTTGCCGAGCACGCCGGTCCGGCATCTCGCGGACCTTACGCCCGTGCCTTATCTGCCCGTCCCTTGAGCCGCAGGACGGGATTGTAGATCCTTCGCATGGCCACTCGCGGGCTCGACACGACGTCCGTTGCACGATCACGCGGAGGGGGAAGAGGAGGTACGCAAGGTGGCGGCGCCTGGCGTGGCTGGCCTCAGGCAGGCCGCCACGGCATCGAGGAGCTGCCCGGTCTCGCAAAGCACGGCGCCGATGTCGCAGGCATAGCCACCTGCCACCAGCGCGTCGATCCGATGCACGGCATAGGCCGGGCCGAGGCTCTTGATGAAATCGGCCAGCGGACGACCGGGCGCCGGCAGGCCTAGCTGCCGCGCCTCGTCGAGGGCGCGGACAAGGTCATGACGGATATCGCGGGCCAGCGCATCGTCCGTCCAGCCATGACCCAAAAGATGCGCCTTCAAACCCAGTTCGCAGGAGATCGCGAGCAAGTGCAGTGCCGGCGCAAGCGCAATAGGCGCGCCAATCTGCGCGCCGCGATGAAATTCGCGCGCACGATCAAGAAACACGGCTGCAAGCACCGGATCGCCGGGCGCCGCCAATCTTTCGATCGCGCGCCAGCGGCGCGGCGTCAGCTGGCGGAGCCAGGAGGGACCGGCCTGGTTGCGCAAATGCCGTAAGTAAGCGCCATCGGCTTCGTCCACATCGCTGCCCGTTGACCATAACGACAGCAGCTTCGCCTTCCAGTGGCGGCCATGCGCGGCGCGGAAGGCAAGGAGCGCGCACGCACTGGCGCGATCGGGCATGAACATGATGCGGAACCTCCGAAAGGGAACAAGGGACGCATCCACCCCGCCCCCTCCCCTCCGGCACCGGCATTCGTGAGATTGAGAAAAGCCGGCCGCCGAAGCGGCCGGCACGGCGGTCAGCCGCGGGATAAAGCCGCCGGCGGCGTTCCGAGCGGTCCGCGGCGATCGACGACATGGATGCCGCGCGCCTTGGCCTCGATCACCAGCCTTTCGGTGACGCCGTTGCCCTGGAAGGCGATGACGTAGCGCGGCTTGACCGAGAGCATCTGCTCGTTGCGCCGGAAGCCGGCACGATCGCCAAGCTTGCGATCAAGGCCGAACCGCAGCTGCTGGATGCCGTTCTGCTCGGCCCAGGATGCTGCAAGACGCTCGATGCCCTTCATGTCGCCGCCATGGACGAGATACATGTCGCCCACACGCTCGCGCACGGCCTTGAGGGTCCGCAGCAGATTGTCGGCAAACTGCTTGGCCTCGTCGTCGCTGGCGAAGCGAAGGCGCCCGCCGGCGAAGACCACGGGCGTGCCATGGACCATATTGGCATCGCGCACCCGCTCGCGCCGCGCCTGCAAATAGGCCCGGCCATCGACGATCGCAGCGGTCGTGCCGAGCGAGATGCGGTTGCCGGTCGCGGGCACCCAGGAGCGGCCGGTCTCGTGCAGATAGTGGCGCGCCGCGGTGTCGCGCATCCCCTCATAGGCCTGGGCGGACTGCTCGACCTTGCGGGCGAGATCGATCTTGTCCTCGAGATCGGCGGTCGCGATCTCCGACCCGTCCTGCTCGGCGAGCAGGAGCCGGATCTCGTCGGTCAGGCGGTCGATCAGCTGATGCTTCTTGGCGGCCGCGCGGTGGAAGAGATTGACGAAGCCCCAGCCCAGATCCTCGATGTCGCGTTCGAGCGCGGTGAAGGGGAAGAGCGCGAAGAGATCGCTCCAGATGGCGCTGACGGTCTGTTCGAGCGCCTCGGCCGGTGGCGGCGCTTCCATCGTGCGTTGGTCGCCCGTCAGGTCGAGATGGCCGAGTTCGAGTGCTTGGAGCACTGCTGAAAGGGAGCTGGTCATGAGGGATTGCCTTTCCGTGTCGCAGGGCCGGCGGCCTTCCCGCCGGATGCGCACCCTCCGGGCCATCGAAAAAGCGGCGGCGGCACCGCCGGGCAACGCCCAAGGGGAACCCGATAAGGTCCGGGTGGTGCGGGCCGGCGCGCCTCGGCGCGCCAACACGGCCGGAGCGTTCGGGTTGCCGCCGCCAGCGCGATGGCCCATGTGCCGCATCCTCTGGCGAAAGGCGCGAAGGCCCTGTCGCGTCAGGCATTCATGGCGCAGAGGACCTTAAGAAGGGCACCCGCAACCCGATCTCCCGATGCGCACAGGACGGCATGAAAGCGCGTCGCATCGCAAGCGCCGGGCCGTCAGGCCGTCGACCGTGAGGCCAGATCTTGTGCCGCGTCGCGCTTGGCGGCTGCCGCCTTGCGTTCCGAATAGCGGTCCACGAGTTGATCGGCATGGCGACGTGTCAGCACCGTGAAGCGCACCAGCTCCTCCATGACGTCGACGATCCGGTCATAATAGCTTGAGGCACTGAGACGGCCGTCCTCGTCGAACTCCTTGAACGCCATAGCAATGCTCGACTGGTTGGGGATGGTGAACATGCGCATCCACCGCCCGAGCAGCCGCAACGTGTTGACTGCGTTGAACGACTGCGATCCGCCCGAAACCTGCATGACGGCCAGGGTCCGGCCCTGGGTCGGACGCATGCCGCCGAATTCGAGCGGCAAATGGTCGATCTGCGCTTTCATGATGCCGGTGATCTGGCCGTGCCGTTCGGGGCTGCACCAGACCATGCCTTCGGACCAGAGCGCATGCTCGCGAAGCTCATGCACCGCCGGGTGATCATCGTCCTTGATCTGGTCGGGGAGCGGGAGATCGGCCGGATCGAAGATCCGCACTTCGGCGCCGAAGAGGATGAGCAGCCGGGCCGCTTCCTCGACCGCGAAGCGACTGAACGACCGCTCGCGCAGCGAGCCGTAGAGGAGGAGGATGCGAGGTTTCGGCTCAAGCGCGCCGAGCCCGGCGGCGAGATCGGGCCGGATCATTGCACGGTCCAGCGCGGGCATGTGATCGGGTTCGGGAAGGATACGAAGACGCGACATCAGGCAATCCATTTGTACAAAAGGGCGGCGCTCGCCGGGCATAGCGATCGGAACTCGGCCGATTGCGCGATGACGGCAGGAACGTCGGTCCGTTCGGCTGTTTCATAGCCGTGACGGCGAAAGAAAGGCTCGGCGGTCGTGGTGAGCAGGTACAGGCTAGTCGCGCCCTCATCAGCTGCAGCGCGTTCGACTGCCGTGAGAATGGCACCGCCCAATCCGCATCCGCGCCGATCGGCCTTCACGACCAGCGAGCGCAGCAGGCGGTCGGAGCCGTCGCCTTCGATCCCGCCATAGCCGACAATGCCCGCATCATCCTCGAACCGAAAGAAGCGGCGTCCCGCCTCGGCGAGATCACTGGCAGGCAGACCCGCCGCGCTCAGCTCCGCCATCAGGTCGGAAAGCGACCTGGGATCCAGCAGTGTAGCGATCATGCAGGAACGCGTTGCTCGTACCAGGGCCGCGTCTTCTTCACGATGCTGACGACAGACAGCATTACCGGCACCTCGACCAGCACGCCCACCACGGTCGCGAGCGCGGCCCCGGAATTGAGGCCGAACAGGCTGATCGCGGCTGCAACCGCGAGCTCGAAGAAATTGGACGCGCCGATCAGCGCGGCCGGAGCGGCGACGCACCAGGCCACGCCGAAGCGCCGACTGAGCCAATAGGCCAGGCCCGCATTGAAGTAGACCTGGATGAGGATGGGAATGGCAATCAGTGCGATGACCAGCGGATGAGCCAGGATCGCCGGGCCCTGGAAGCCGAACAAGAGGACGAGCGTCGTCAGCAGCGCAACCAGCGACAGCGGCCCGAGCGTTGCCAGCAGCCGATCCAGCGCCGGCTGCCCGCCTGACGATAGCAACGCCCGACGAATGATCTGCGCGACGATGACGGGCACGACGATATAGAGCAGGACCGAGATGAGCAGCGTGTCCCAGGGCACTGTGATCGAGGCGACGCCCAGCAGCAGTCCGACCAGCGGTGCGAAGGCGAAGACCATGATCACGTCGTTGAGCGCCACCTGGCTCAGCGTATAGGTCGGCTCGCCGTCGCATAGGTTCGACCAGACGAACACCATCGCCGTGCAGGGGGCGGCGGCGAGCAGGATGAGCCCGGCGATATAGGCGTTGATCTCGCCCTGCGGCAGCAGCGGCCGGAAGAGCCATCCCAGGAACAGCGTGCCGAGCAGCGCCATTGAAAAGGGCTTCACCGCCCAGTTGATGAAGAGGGTGACGCCGACGCCCTTCCAGTGTTGGCGAACCGACCCCAACGCGCCGAGGTCGATCTTGAGCAGCATGGGGACGATCATCAGCCAGATCAGCACAGCCACGACCAGGTTCACGCGCGCGATCTCGGCCGATGCGATGGCTGCGAACAGATTCGGCAGCGAATAGCCGAGCGCGATGCCGACAGCGATGCAGAGCGCCACCCAGACGCTCAAATAGCGTTCGAAGCTGTTGATCGCCGGCTTGGGTTGTGCCGCAACGGTCGCGTTCACGCCCCGATCCTCTTGCCGGCGGCGTCGATGACCTGCTCGCCATCTTCCTTGGTGAAAGCCCCGCGCTGGGCGGACGGGAGAAGATCGAGCACCTCTTCCGATGGACGGCAGAGTTTCACGCCGAGCGGCGACACAACGATTGGCCGGTTGATGAGGATCGGATGCTCGATCATCGCATCAATGAGCTGGTCATCGCTGAACGTCGGATCGGCAAGACCCAGCTCGGCGAAGGGCGTGCCCTTCTCGCGGAGCAACTGGCGTGCGCTGATGCCCATGCGGGCGATGAGCGAAACCAGGCGCGGGCGGTTGGGCGGCGTCTTGAGATATTCGATCACATGCGGCTCGATCCCGGCGTTGCGGATCATCGCCAGCGTGTTGCGCGACGTCCCACACTCGGGATTGTGATAGATGACGATATCGATTGCGGCATTGCTCATGCACCAGGCACCTTTTCGCTTGGGAGGTCGGCGCGGCCCTGTTCCTTGCCGATCCGGTTCAGCCGGTTCTGTAGACTCATCTTGTCGAGGCCTTCGAACGGCAGGTTGGTGAACAGCGAGATGCGATTGAACAGCATCCTGTATGTATCGAAGAAGGCCGCGTGCTGCACCGTTTCGCTGTCCTCGATAGCGGCCGGATCGGGCACCCCCCAATTGGCGGTCAGCGGCTGCCCCGGCCAAACCGGGCAAAGCTCGTTGGCGGCATTGTCGCAGACCGTAAACACGAAATCCAAGGACGGCGCATCGGGGCCGGAAAACTCTTCCCAACTCTTCGAGCGGAACCGGCTTGCGTCGTAGTTCAGCTTCTCCAAGAGATGAATGGTGAACGGATGGACCTCGCCCTTGGGCTGGCTTCCGGCGCTGAACGATTTGAAACGGCCTAGCCCTTCACGGCTGAGGATCGCCTCGGCCATGATGGAACGGGCGGAATTGCCCGTGCAAAGAAACAGTACGTTCAACAGGCGATCAGTCATGTTGATGTCCTTTCAGGCAGCACGACAGGCAAGCAGTTCATCCGCAAGTGGATGGCAGAGCTCGGCCCGGCCACCACAGCAGTCCTTGACGAGGAACAGCATCACGGAGCGGAGCGCATCGAGATCGGCGCGGTAGTTGATGATCCGGCTGCGCCGCTCGGATGTGACCAGGCCGGCACGCGCCAGGGTCGCCAAATGCACCGACATCGTGTTCTGCGGGACATCCAGCGCCTTGGCGACCTCGCCGGCAGGAAGGCCTTCGGGTTCGTGACGCACCAGAAGGCGGAAGGCGTCGAGGCGCGTGGCTTGGGCAAGCGCGCCCAACGCGACGATGACAGATTCGTTATCCATATATCCACGATAGCGGATATATGGATATGGTGCAATCGGCGACATGGCGAGATCAAGCAGCCGCCTGCTCGTCCAGATCATCCTCGCAAGCGAGATCGGTTGCCCGCAGCAGAAACCCGGCGGCTTCCTCCGCTCGCGCAGCCGCCGTCAGCAATGCGCGATTATCCTTGCGCAAAATGGCGAGCCAGGAGCCGATATAAGCCGCGTGATCGTCGAGATGGGTGGTTGGGAGACCCACATCGGCGCCAACCAGCGCTGCTGTCAGTTCGGCCCGATATCCTGACAGTCCAGCCAAAAATGGCGGTTGGAAATAAAAACCATCGGTGCCTCCAGCACTGCCCAGAACCCCATGGCTCCCCCGATGCGGGGGCGGGCGGCGAGAACGACCGGAGAGGCCCGCGCAAGCGGCGGGCCGCACCCGGCTCGGCGAAGCCGGGCTTGCGGCGCGCCGTGGCGGGCCTAGCAGGGAGCGCCGACCAGACCCGCATCGAGGGAGGCCCGAAAAATCAGCGCCGCCGCGCCAGCGGCGTCCGTTGGTGAGCGGGCGAAGCCCGCGCATCGCCATGCGCGACGAAGCGGCCGAGCCCGCGAGGGATCGGCCGCTCAGCGTTGGTTGCTGCTGGATCATGGCTGCCGGGTGTGCATCCAGTCGGCCGCCGCCTGCGCCTTGCTCGCCGCGGTGAAGATCGCCCGGGGCTCGTCCTTGAGCAGTTGCAGCCAGGAGGCGATGTAGGCCGCGTGATCGGGTCGCGGTTCGTGCGCGATCCCGAGATCGGCGAGCAGGAACGATGCGGTCAGCTCGGCGGTCGCTTCCTCCATGGCGAGCGCGTGCTTGGTCCACTTGGTGCTGAAATCCCGGTCGAGCCGATGGGCTGCGCCACTGGCATGAGCTGCCTCGTGAATATGGGTGGCGTAGAAGCCGTGGGCGTCGTGGAAGGCGCTGAAATCCGGCATGTGGATGCGGTCTTCGGCGATGTGATAATAGGCGCTGGCCGAGCCGTAGACGGTATCGATGCCGAGCGCGGCGATGAAGGCTTCGGCGGCGGCGAGGCGTTCGCTCTCGGGCAGGACCGGCCCCGGTTCGGGCGCATAGCCATCGATCTGATCGGCGTTGAACAGGCTGAACGCCTTGGCGAAAAGCCGTCGGTGGTCGCCATCATCGTCGCTGGCTTCGTCACCCTTCGCGCGAAACTCCTTCCAGAGGACGCCGAGGCTGGCGTGCTCGCCCTTGCGGACCTGCGCGCCGAGCGCCTGCCACTGGCGATAGGTGCCCCAGACCCCGCTCGCATAGCCGCTGCCATAGGCGGCCGCCCAGAGCGAGACCGTATTTATGCCGCGATAGGGCTTGCCGCTGGCGACGTTGGTCGGGCGGGTGACGTCGGCGCCGGAATGATGCCACGGCATGCGCCAGGTGCCGGTGCCGGCTTCGATGGCGTTGACGATCGCTTGCGTGATGCGCGCGTAGACGTCGACACGTGGTGAGGCTGACATGATCTGTTCTCCGTTCTCGCGGCGGGGACCATCCCCGGCGGCGGAGGCCCGTTCGCGCCGGGCACAGGGGGGCTCGCGCACCCGTCAGGGCCGCAGCGAAGCGAAGGACGGCGAAGCCGTTGCGCGGGCGCGCCGACCGGCGCAGGACTCCGCCAACAGCCGGGGTGGTCTACGGCGCGGGAGGATCGATCCCGGCAATCACCGCGGTCAGGCGATCGAGCTCGCGCTGGAGAGCTTGACGCTGGAGATCGGAGATGCGCCGTTCGCGTAGATGCGCCCTGACATCGGCCGCCGCGCGTTCCCAGGCCGGCCTGTGGCGGGCGGTGATGCAGGCGTTGGGACAGCGGGTCGGCTCGCACAGGGCGGTGAGTGGCTGCGCGGGATCGGGGGTCGTCACGCGCTTGAGGCAGAGCGCGGTCGCGGGATCGAAGAAGCAATCCGCGAGCGGGCCGACATGGAAGGTGCGCGCGACGCTGGCGAGCATGACGCGCAGGCGGGCGCGATCGGCGATCATGGCGGGCAATGGCCCGAGCTGAACGGCGGCATCGTCGAGCGTCCGCCCGATACGCGGTCCCGCCGGCCCGCCAAGCGATGCGCCGCCCTGACGCCGGTCGAAATAGTCCAGCAGGTCATCAGTCTGACCGAGCCGGCACTGCGCCTCGACCTCAGCGCGAAACCCCGATGCGCTGGTCCCGGCATAGCCTTCGAACGCGGCGACCGAGGCGTGCTTGTACTGGATCATGCCGGCGATGGTGCCGAACGGACGGTTGGCGATGTGCCACGCGATCGTGCGCCGGAACTGCCGCGTCGTGATGCGCCACGGCTTGCCATCGGGACCGGGCGGGATGACCGGCATATCGGGGCTGCCGAAGGCGGTGTTGAGGTGATCGCGGAAGGTGTTGAGCTGACGGACCACCTCGCTCGACAGATGCGTCTTGGAGACGGCGCTCGCGCGCAGCACCGGCCAGAGCGTATCGCTGCCGCTGGCGCGCGCCGGTCCTGCCGACAGGCGTTCGAGCACCGTGATCGCATCGGCGACCGGCTCTATCGTCACCCAGCTCGCCGCCTCGCCCACGGCCGCCCGGCGCTTGTAGATGGTCGATCGGATGCGATGCCGCTCGATCAGGCCGTCCTCACTGCGCGCGATAGAGAGACACCCGCGCCGCATCGCCTGCACCTCGCAGTCGCGCATGCCGGTCAGGTAGGCGCACACGATATAGGCGGCGGCCTGGAGCATCCGTTCCTCGTGTGCGAGAGTCTTCGCGTCGAAGTGCTCGCGCCATGGCCGACCGCTCTCGGGATCGATCGAGATCGGCGTGTCCATGCCGCCGACCTCTACCCCCAGTTCGGCCGCCACTGCGTCGATCAACCTCGCTTCACCGCCGGTCAGCAGGAGATGCGCGCCTGGCTCGGCCTGCACGTCGATCCCGGCATGGAGATGCAGGAGATGGGCGTTGATCGGTGGGGTCACGGCGCCGGTGTTGGGGTCGACGCGCAGCTTGCCGTTATGAGCGGTGCCCCAGATCGGTGCGCCGCGCCCCTCGCGGCGTCGGCGACCGAAATAGGCCTTCAGGCGGGTGCGGCGACGTTGCCGGCGATCAGCGTCCGGGAGGCCGGAGTCGGCGGCGACGAGACGATCCCGGCGCGCTTCGAGCCGATCAAGCTCGCGACGGGCTGCGAGAATGTCGTCAGCGAAGACGGTGACGTAGCGCAACGACCATGCGAGCAGCGCGGCGATGACCTCTTCCGGGAACCGCGGCGTGCGGTTCTCCCGGACATGCCGGTAGCCCGCGACGCGGGCGGGCGCCTGTCCGGCCCAGGGCTCGAATGCAAGGCCTCCGCCAGCGAGGTGGTCACGATAGTGATAGAGATCGGAGATCACTTCGAGGAGGTGGCCGACGATGACGGGTCGCCGGGCCGGATCGGCACGAAGGTGCCGGGCATAGGCATCGACCAACGCCTGATCGATACGGGAAACGTCGAGCCGTCCGAGCCGCTCACGGGCGAAAGCGAAGAACCGGCGGGCACGGTTGAATGCCTGGCGAATGCTCGCCGGCGGCAGCTTCGGGCGGTAGCCGGGAAGATCGACGTTGAGACGGGCGTAGAGATAGGCGCGCATCGCCGCCTGCACATCGGCATGTTCGAGCACGTCGAAATGCACGGTGACGTGGCAGCGCCGGGCGTTCTCGCGGAATACGGCGAGACCGAGATCCCAGCTCGGGTCGCCGACGCGAGACAGCTCCTCGCGGGCGTGGCCCTCCTTGAGCGGCGCGCTCGCCAGCACGGGGCGATCGTCGAAGGCAGGCTCTTGGGCATGGGCGGGTATGGTCATGCGCGTGCCTCCGGCGGCAGATAAAGCCGCTCGCTCTCCATCTGCCGGCGCGCATCGGCGATGACGGCATCGGAGAAGGCCGGCACGACCTGGGCGGTGATGCGGGCATGGACGCGGCCGAACTTGGCCGCCCAGTCGGTCGCGGGCAGGCTCAGCCGCTGTTCTTCGACGAAGACGAGGAAAGCCAGGATCGCGGGGAGCTTGCGCGCGGTGATGACGGCGTTAGGGCAATCAAGGCAGCCCCAGAAGGGCTGCGCACAGGGCGAACCGGCCTCGGCGAAGGGACTGTTATGGAAGCCCGCGCAGGCGGCGAGCCAGACATCCTGTTCGCCGTCGAGCAACGGACCCACGGTAGCCAGCGGCATCAGCGGCTCGGCCTGATCGGGCGCTTTGCGCAACGCCTGCTCGGCGGTGGGCGGAAGCACGGTCGGCATCGCGGCGGCGACCGCTGCGCGGAAGGCGTCGGCGACGGCCGTCTCGTGCAGGGGCCGGAGCGACGGCAGATCAGCATAGTGGCGCGCCGCTACCTCGCGCGAGTGGCCGACCGCGAAGCGGGCTATATGCCCCTCGGTCTTGGTGTACCATAACGCCTTGTGGGTCTTGCGGAGCCGGGAGAGCAGCAGGTGGAGCGGCTTGCCGTCGTCATCGACAATATCGTTCTGCGCCACCCAGGCATCGATCCGTTCCGTCGGGTGGCGGATACCTGCCCGCAGGCCGCCAGCGTTGTGATAAACCCAAATACGATCGTCGTTTAGATGCGTGCGGGCAGTCGCCGTGACCTCGATCAGGCGACGAATAAGACCGCCAGGCGTGCCACCACCGCCGTCGCGGACGTGCATGCTCTTATGCTCGGCGCCGCGAGCGCGGCGCTTGAGATAGCGCAGTTCCACCGTGCCGGCATGGGGGTTGGTGAGACAATCCACGGTCAGCGTCTTCAGGCACTCGGGCTCGAGGCCGGTATCGAGCGTGAGCAACACGAGCAGCGCCGGCAGATCGCGCGCAAGCAGGTGATGGCGGCCATGCAGGTCGTCGATGAGCGTGCTGATCGGCAATGCGCGCCGCATGCGCATGAAATAGAGGCTCTTCAGCGCGGGCTGGTCTGCGACGATAAAGCCCTGCCGCGCGATGATCGCTTCGACATCGGCGCGCGCGCTGGCGATGACCGGGTCGCCCTCATCGGTCCGGTCGTCGGCGCCGAGACGGCGGAACATCGCTTCGACATCGGTCCTCGCGGCGTCGCGCAACGCGCGGGCGACGAAGGGGCTATAAGCATCGCGCGGGGTCGAGCGGCCCGCCGATGTGGCCAGCGTGTAGCGCAGCCGCTCATGCAGGTCGGACGCGATCCGATCGGGCCGGTCTGCCTCGATCGCGCGCAATGTGTTGATGATCTTGCCGACCGTTATGTGCCGGTGGATCGCGCCCATCCCGCGCTGTTCGAGCGCGGAGGCGAACCCATCGATATGGACTGCGCGCAGGTCGCTGACGCCAGCCACGTTCAGCGCGTCATCGCCAAGCCAGGCGAAGAACAGGCGGTAGGCATTTACATACTGCTTGATGACGCTGGCCGCACCGATGGGGCCGCCGAGCGCCGCTGACCGACGTAGCGCGCCCGCGAAGGCGATGGCGAGTGGGCGAGGAACGAGCCCAGTCATATCGATCAGGACCGTTCCGCCATGCCGTGCCTCGATCGTGAACTTGAGGCCGAGCACAGGATCGGGCTGCACGGACTCCGGCGTGATCGGCGCGAAAGCGACAGGCCGGCCCTTGCGGGGATGCCCGCTCATGCGCCCTGCGGTCCCGGCAGCAGCGCGAGCAGCTCCTCGACGGCCGCGTCCACTGTATCGGCGCGCGTCGCGATATGATCGAGGTAGATATAGGTGGTGGTGAGGCTCGCGTGGCCGAGCAGACGTTGCACCTGTTGCAGCGGGTCGCCCAGGATCAGCCGGTAGCTCTCCACCGGCCCCGCCGGCAATGCCGCTTCGCGCCGCCGCTGCTGGATCAGCAAGGCGAGCATATGGACTGCGAAGGTGTGACGAAGCTGGTGGGGACTGATCGACAGCGGGAAACCGTTCTCCTCGCACCGCTTGCAGGCACGGGTGAAGATCACCTCCCACGAGTTGGGGCGAACAGGCTGCCCTACCTCGGTCAGCCATAGCGCCGCCGGCTCGTGGGGTGGTCCATCCTCGTCGCACAGGATCAGGCGGCATCGTTCCTCTGGGGTGCAGACATCGCGCATGCGGTCGAGACCGGCGCGGGTGACAGGGATCGGTCGTTCGAGCTTGGCCGCGCCGTCCCGCGCGGCGAACTTGGTCACGCCTGCGGCGCGTTCGACGGCGACATAGGCGGCGATCTGACGCAGCAGCCGACGCGGGACCAGCACACTGCGTCCCCGGTCGCCCTTGGTGAGCGGCGGCGGCAGGCGCAGCCAAAGCTGCTGAGCCTGATCGTGGTCGTGATCGATGGCCGCAAGCTCATCGGCGAGCAGGCCCGACGCCTCTTCAAGACGCAGGCCAGTGGTGACGAGAAGGTCGGCGAACAGAGCGTTGCGCAGCCCGTTGCGATCGCGAGCGCCGGGGCGCTCGGTGCCGTCCGGGGTGAGGCCGCGCAGGCCGACCTCGCGGAAAATGTGGTAGTCGTCCATCGTGACGAACCGCACATCCGACCGCCTGGCAACACGTTCATAGGCGTCGTTGCGCGCCGCGATCATGCCACGACGGCCACCTTGCGCCGGTCGCCACACGGCGCGGCGGCTAAACGGCGCGTCGGCGATCAGCCCTTGCTGCTCGCCCCAGCGGTAGAGGCGATCGAGGCTGGCGACAGCCCGGTTCCAGCTTGCCGCCGTGATCCGGTGATCGGCCTCGTCGCGGCGTCGCTCACGATGATAGGCATCGACATCGTCGCGGGTCGCAGCCCACACGGTCTTGCCGCAGGCATCGAGAAAGCGGAGCCAGACCGCAACATCATAGGCGTAGGCGCGAAGCGAGTGCCGCGAGCGGACCCCCGACAGCGGCAGGTCGAGAAAGAAGCGATCCAGATCGGGATCATAGAGCGCGTCACCGCGCAGGATCAGCGGCACATGCGCATCGAGACCCTTGGCCTCGCGGCGCTCGCAAACAGTAATGATCGACACCGGCCCGAAACCCTCCCCCCGGACCCCCCACCCGGAAGCTGACCTCACACCGATGCGCTCTATGGCCCGGCAGTAATCAGGCTGGCCTCCGCCAGCTCTTGGGTCAGCGCTACGGCCAGCCTGATTACTGCCTACCGTGGGCGTCCATCGCCGACCTTACTGCAATGTTGCGGACGGCGCAGACTGTCCAGATAAGGCGACCAACTCCTCGAACGCATATGCCTGATCGCCGAAGCGCTTCCCGAACGATCGGGCAAGCCGGGCTGGATGGCCTGTCCAGTGCCCCTTATGCCGATATCGGCATAAGACCCATAATGCCGCGACCCGGATTATGCCGCGCGGCCTCTGGTCGAGGTTAGTTTTCTGGCCTTCGGCCGCGCGGCGATTCGGCATAATCAGAGCCCTTCCAAGAACGCGAGGAGCTGATCGTCTGGTCGGAACCGACCCGACGGGGTTGGCGGAGCGGCGACGCGCGCGAGCGCTTTCTCTTTCATCCGCATGTCGGCGTGGATGTAGATTTGGGTGGTCTCGACGTTCTCATGACCGAGCCAGAGGGCGATCACCGCTGGATCAACACCGTGGTGGAGCAGGTCCATCGCGTTGCTGTGACGTAGCGTATGTGGCGTAACCCGCTTCGCGCCGATGGTGGGGCATGTCCGCGCCGCCGTCAGGCAGTGTTTACGGACGAGATGCTCCAGCGCATCGCGGCTGAGCTGTTCTCCCCGGATCGACGGGAACAGCGGCCTGCCTTCATCCTTATCGCTGCCGATCCATACAGCCAGCAGCTTGGCCGTCTCGCGGCGGAGCGGCGTGGCGCGCTCTTTGCGGCCTTTGCCCATGCAGCGGATGTGCGCGCCTGTCCCCAGTGCGACATCGCCGCATCTCAGGCCGACCAGCTCGGATGCGCGAAGGCCGGTCTGAACCGCGAGCAGCAACAGCGCATGATCGCGCCGTCCCGCCCAAGTCGAGCGATCCGGTGCTGCCAGCAACGCCGCCATCTCCTCGGCATCGAGGAACGTCACCGTGCGCTTCACGTAGCGCTTGTTGGGCATCGCCAGCACGCGCTGGCAGTGCAGCAGCCAGGTCGGATCGGTCATCGCGACGAAGCGGAAGAACGACCGGATCGCGGCGAGCCGAGTATTTCGGCTTCGCGCGCTGTTCCCCCGCGCCGTTTCTGTATGGACGAGGAAGTTGGCGATCAGATCGGCGTCGATGTCATCGACCAACAGCTTGACCGGCGGCTTGCTAAGCTGAGCACTCGCATATCGAAGCAGCAGCCGGAACGTGTCGCGATATCCAGCGACCGTGTGACGGCTCGCTTCCAGCTGGGTGCAAAGCCGGTCGGTAAAGAAGCGCTGGATCAGCGCCGGCAAGGCGGTGGCGCTCATGATGCCATCTCCCGCCGATCGCGGTGGCACGGGCCATCGCTAGATCGAGCAGCTCCGGCACCGCTTCCAGATACCAGTATGTGTTGGAGGGGTTGGTATGACCCAGATAGGTCGTCAGCCGGATCATCTCGCGCGCCGGGTCTTTGCCGGTCCGATACCAGTTGATCATCGTGCGTACCGCGAAGGTGTGGCGCAGATCGTGGATGCGCGGCCCTCGGCCATGTCGCTGATACTGCTGGTGGGATCGCAAGCCGATCCTCTGGCATGCCTGCGCGAAGTTATAGCGAGCCGAGCAGTCAGTGAGCCTCGTCGCCTTTTCGGTAACGAACATTGGGCTGGCCGGGTGACCGATCAACCGATCGCGCTCCCCGAGGTAGGTGACCAGCTTCGCGACGACGGTATGATCAAGCGGCAGCAGCCGCTCGCGACCGAGTTTCCCGCGTTTGACGCGCAGCACGCCGTGACCAACATCGATATCGTCCCGGGCGAGCGCCAGCGCCTCGCTAATCCTCAGGCCGGTGACCGCCACCAGCCCGAACAGTGTCGAGCAGGTCAGCCCACGAAGGCCATAAATGGATGGCAGCTCGCTGGCGGCTGCGATGATCGCACCGACCTCGGCATCGCTGTAAATGTGCGGACGCGGTCGCTTCGACGAGTCTGGCAGCAGGCCTTGCGGGGGCACCTCGTTGGCAGGATCGAAGCCGCTCAACCACTGTGCGAACAGGCGTACAACGCAGAGCCTCGCGGCGCGCGTCGAGCTAGTCGCTTCCGCCAGCGATGCGTGCCAACGCAGGAACAGTGCCGTGTCGACATAGGTCGCACCTTCAGCGTCGGCGTAGCGGGTAAAGCGGCGGAGGATGCGCTCGGCGGTTCGCAGGTCGTAGCCAAGCTTGCGACGAACGCTCAGATAGCGGTCGAGCTGAGTCGAGAGGCTCATTGCACGCCTCCCTTCACGGGCCAGGGCATCGCGACAGACCGCAGGCCGTCGATATCGAGCCGGGCATATATCATCGTCGAAGAGCGCGAGCGGTGGCGCAGCACGTCGCCCACTTCGTCGAGCGACGCACCCGCGTTCACCAGCTGGGTCGCAAGGCTATGACGCAGCAGGTGCGATCCCACATAGGGCGTCACCGGCTTTTGCCCGGTCGCCTTGAGCGCCTCCTTGAGGATGGAGTTGACGATCTGCCCGTTCGCAAACGGGCGATATGGCGCGCGCTGCGCCACGAACAGGGTTCGGCTCGCCGTAGGGCCACGCTCAGTGCGGAGATAGGAACTCAGCGCGTCACCCACCTCTGGCGAGATGGGCAGGCGGTCATGGAGCTGGCCCTTGCCGCGCACCACCAGCTCGCCGGCACGCCAGTCGATATCGTCGAGCTGGATTGCGATGACCTCGACCGCGCGCAAGCCGAGCCGCGCCATGATCAGCAGCATCGCATAGTCGCGTGCGCCGTATCGGGGATTGTCGCGCGCCGAAGCGAGCACCGCTTCAACGCCCTCTGGCGCGAGGTGCCGAGGGAGGCGCGCATCCCATCGTTTCGCCGTCTTAGGAAGGCTCAGCGACAGATTGGTCGCCGTCAGGGCGCGCCCGAACAGATATTGCAGGAAGGTGCGAACATGCGTCGCGACCGTCTTGTCGCGTCGGCCAGTTGTCAGGACATGCTCGATGAAGCCGATGACGTCGGCAGGTCGAAGCCTCGCCAGATAAAGTGCGCCCTCGCCGAAGCGATGGTCGAGGAACCGATGGGCGAACCTCAGCGTGTGATAGATCGTCCGCGGGCTCAGGCCACGCTGCTTGATGAGATAATCCTCAAAGTCGGTCAGCAGCGCCGCCCGCTTAATCTCCGCCTCGTTCAAAATGTCCGTCATGATCTTGATGCTCCAGATTGTTGGAGCGTCGAAGATTATGCCGAACAGGCCTCGCGCGATCATGCTGCCAACCGCGCCATTTCGACGCCATGCGGCATAATCCGGGTCGCGGCATTATGGCCGGCCTCATGCGCGATGGTGGCTGCCCAGGCGGCGCGCGTGTCGAATTGCTCGATCGGCGGCATGGTGATGACGTCCTGGCGCAGATCGTAATAAGCACGATCGCCGCCACATCGCAGCCGCGCGGGCAGCCGGTCGACGAAGCGCTCCGCCCGCGGACCGAGCCGGTCGCCCGGCGGGACGAGGGAGAGGGCTTCGGGATAGAAATCGCCCGGGAGTGCGTCGATCTGGTCGGCATTGAAGACCGCATAGGACCGCATGACCCGGCGCTGCTCATCGACGAGCTCACCCGGACGTTCGTAGGAATCGACCTTCTTCGAATAGGCCTTGTAGAAGATCGCAAATTGCGACTGCTCACCGGCGCGGACCTGGCCGCCGAGGCTTTGTGCTTGCCGATAGGTCATCCAGTAGCGCGACCGATAGCCACACTGCTCGGCAGCCAGCCATAGCCAAAAGGTGTTCATGCCACGATAGGGCTCGCCATTGGCCCGCAGAGGGCGCCCTTGCGCGGCGCATGATCGCCAGGGCCTTACCCAGGGACGCACACCGGCCTCGAGCCGGTCGATGATGGCGCGCGTGATGGTCTCGGCCGGCGAGGGCCGGCCCGATGATTGGGTCATGGTGGATACTCCGCGAAAGAGCGGCTGTCTCAGCGCCGCCGATGAAGGGCGGCGGGCGACACGAAAGCGCCGCCCGCCGTTAGGCGTTGGCCTCAGGCGGCCTGTTCGAGGTCGCCAGCATCGCCATCGGGGGCGATCTCCCCTGATCCGCCGTCGCTGTCGTCTTCATCGCTGAGGAAAGCGGAATAGCTCCGGAAGCTTTCGGGCTTTTCGATCGCGCCGAACCGCATCTCGTCCGGCAGCCAGGAGAGCGCCTTTTCCCGGACTTCGGCCTCAACGATGCCCTGCCCCGAACAGAGCGCAGCGCAGGCATTGGCAAGGTCACCCTTCTTGGCGTCCTTGTATCGGCCGCGCAGCACCGGCCCGCCGATCTCGTCGAGCGCTTCGAGCATGACGTCCTTCTTCACCCGCCCGAAAAAGTTCTGGGCATCGGGCCGCCACCATTGCGCGACATCAATGTCGAGCAGCCGTCCGAGATGATCGTGGAAGCCGTTGCGGCGCCCGCCATCGTCGACGTTGAGTGTCGGCTCGAGCGTCTGCGCCAGGACATGGGCGAGCCAATCGGCGCGCGCCTGTTCATCCAGTTGCCGGAAGGCATCGAAGCGGGACGACAGCGTGTTCCGCCTGCCCAGCTCACATCGAGCGCCTGGCGCTGTTCGGTCAGGACATTGCTCGCCGTGCTGCCTTCATCGCGGAAGCTGACGATCGGGAAGCTCGCGGCGGCCGCTGCAGCGTCGAGTGGTCCCGGACATAGCTGCTGGCGAACACCGTCCGGTGCGCCATCAGGAATATCGTGAGATCGAGCGCGAACCCGGCATCCGAGGCGACATGGGCCGCCAGGATCTGCCGGCGCTGGGTCGCGAGTTCGTCAACCAGCATCGCGCTGAGCCGGGAGGCCGCGACCTTGCCGGACGGTGATTTCGGGTTCTGCGTCCTCGCCCGCCTGACGAATGGCGCGCTCACTGAACATGCGGCTGTGCACCCGCGGACTGCCATCGGGCGCCAGATAGATGAAGGTGCCCAGCTGGTCCTTGATCGCATCGTCGACCATCGTGCGCGACGCCTCGATTGTATCGAGTTCCCGCTCTATGTCGGCGAGCCGCGCCGAAGCCGCCTCGGCCTCGGCGTGCCGTCCTCGAGTTCAGTTTCCAGCTCTCGGATGAGCGCATCGCCCTCATCCGAGAGACTGTCGACGCGCTCCTGCTCGTCCCCACTCAATTCGCGCAGCGGCGGATGATATTCGTGGAGCTGGCACTCCATATCATAGGGCACATGCGTCGCGAGAACCGGCGTCACGAACGCCAGCTTCTGTTCGGCAGCGAGTGCTTCCGCGGCCGCTTCAAGCTTCTGGGCGGCCAGCTGCTCGATGAGCTCCACGTCGATCCAGCTCTCGTCCACATCTTCACCGAACAGGTCGCGCTCGATCCGGCCGCCCGCGCCGACATAGGCGTCGCGGCCGACGAACCGTGCCTTGGCGTCGGTCGCCTTGACCGTTCCGTTGAGGAGCGCACGGCGGATATTGTCGGGATTGTCGCCATAATAGGACCGGCTCATGCTCTCGAACACGCGCGCCTGGCGATCGACGTCGGGCGTGACGGCATAAGCCTGGGCGACCCCCAGCGTGATCTCGCCCGCCGCCAGCGCCGCGAATACGAGAGGAGCCAGTTCGGCAAGCCGTACCCGCTGCTCAACGAAGCGGGTCGTGACGCCGAAACGTTTCGCCACATCCTCGGCACTCGCGCCCTTGTCGAGGAAGTGCTTGAAAGCCGAGCACTCATCCGCCGGGTTCATCGCGACGC